>CAZRLE010000108.1:0-7275 GCA_964600705.1 uncultured Lachnoclostridium sp.
TATCAGGCTGGCAATTCCCCTCTTCCATCTGGGTGAAGGTTCCAAGTACAATTCCAGCCACCTTTTCAAATACCCCTAGCTGCTGTAACTGACAAAGATAGGTCTCCATTTTTGCAACCGTTCCACTATAGCTTTCTAAAAGTAATATCTTACCTGTTAAATCAGGCATATATTCCGTTCCTGCAAGTTTTAAAAAGCAGCGAATATTTCCACCAACTACAATTCCATGCATCTGTTTTTGGTGAATCATTTCATAATCAATGCGAAACAAATCATTCTGTCCATTCATTACTGTATTCTTAAAATCCGCAATCTGCTGTTCCTTATTATCGTAAATCAGATTACGTACTTGATACAGAACAGATGCTTTTCCTGTCTTTGCATAAATAGCATTGATTATTGTTGTCAAATCACTATAGCCCCAAAACACAGTACCACTGTCTTTGATTATATCATAATCCAGATAAGGTAGCACGCCATTTGCCAAATCTCCACCTGATATATCAAAGATTGCTTTTACAGACTCATCTTTATAAAAATCCATAAGAGCTTTTGCACGTTCTCGTCCTGTGCCGCTATGAAGTCCGTCTTCTGCATAAATATAATCACTAACAACCGGATTCAATCCAATCACCTTTAGTGTATCTTCTAAGCTATCTAATTTTTCTTTGTGGCTAATTTTCCAACCATTGGAGCAGCTAACGATTGCCACTTTTGAATCTTTTTCTATATTTCTCATAATATCTTCCTTGTTAGTCTATTTTCTTTGTACCCAATCTCTTCCTATCCTGCATACGGAAGCATTTTTAAGATATTCATTTTCATTATACTTCCATCCCCAGTCACCTTTCATGTAAAGTATAACAGATATTGCCCCAAAACACTAGACATTCGCCTCCAATTCTTGGTATTATATTATAAATGTGTATTGCATAATTCAACATTAGGAGGTATTCGCACATGGCATGGTACGACGAGGCAATATTTTATCATATTTATCCATTGGGACTTACAGGTGCTCCAAAACAAAATTCTTATGGTGAACCAGAGCACCGCTTAAATACTTTACTCCCATGGATTTCTCATATTAAGGAAATTGGCTGTAATGCTATCTATATCGGTCCTCTTTTTGAATCCGTAGGACATGGCTACGAAACAACAGATTATAAGAAATTGGATTCCAGACTCGGAACCAATGAAGATTTAACAAACTTTGTGGCAAAATGCCACGAAGAAGGAATTCGTGTCATCTTGGATGGTGTATTTAATCATACCGGACGTGATTTTTTTGCATTTAAGGATATTCAGAAAAATCGTGAAAACTCTCCTTACAGGGACTGGTACTGCAATGTGAATTTCTGGGGCAATACGGAATACAACGATGGATTTTCTTACGATAACTGGGGCGGTTATAACTTACTTGCCAAATTAAATCAGCATAATCCGGCTGTTAAAGATTATATCTGTGATGTGATTCGTTTCTGGGTGAAGGAATTTGACATTGATGGTATCCGCCTGGATGCAGCAGATGTACTGGATTTTAATTATATGAAGGCACTGCGCCAGACTGCCAATGAAGTAAAACCAGACTTCTGGCTTATGGGGGAAGTAATTCATGGCGATTATAACCGTTGGGTAAATGAAGGAACTCTTCATTCCGTTACTAATTATCATTTGCACAAAGCTTTATATTCCGGTCACAACGACCACAATTATTTTGAAATCGCCCACACAGTAAAACGACTTTACGAAATGGGTGGTAATCGTCCTGATGGGCTTAAATTGTATAACTTTACTGACAACCATGATGTAGAACGAATTTACACTAAATTGAATAATAAACAGCATTTTGTTCCTACTCATATTCTTATGTATACCTTACCGGGAATCCCTTCTATTTACTACGGTTCAGAATTTGGTATCGAAGGAAAGAAAGAACGTCATTCGGATGACTCTCTGCGCCCAGCTCTTGCATACGAAAACTATAAAGATGCTGTTGAAACCAACCAATTTACGAAAGTCATCGCTGCATTGGGACATATCCGCCAGAATGCAAAGGCATTATCTTATGGTGATTACAAGGAATTACTTTTAACCACCGGACAGTACGCATTTGCAAGAAATTACAATGGAAAATCTGTTGTTGTCACTGTCAATAACAGCGATAATGATTTTGCAATGAATCTTCCTGTTGGAAATGCTACAGAGTATATTGGTGGTTTATCCGGACTTCGCGTAACTGCTGAAAATGGATGTATCTCTATAAATGTAAAGGCAAACTCCGGGGATATCTGGTTGCCTGTGGAAAATTCTGATATTGAGATTACACCAGTCGAAATTAAGGTTGAAGTGAAAGCTACTGAACCAGAACCAAAGCCGGCAGAAAATGTAGTTGAAGTGACAGCAGAAATGGACATTAAAACTGAAGCTGAAGTTGAAGTTGCACCTGAAACTAAAACGGAAGTTGAAATGGAAGTTGCACTTGAAACTAAAACCGAAGCTAAAACGGAAGTTGCTTCTGAAACTGAAACTATAGAAAAAGCAGAACCAGCTAAAGAAGTTATACCTTCTACACCTAAAACTTATGAAGAAATGACAGTTGAAGAACTCCAACAGGCTATTCTTGATCGAATGAGCAAAAATGGACCTGTCACTGACCAGATGAAACGTGATGTTATAGAAAATGTATATCATGATTCTTTAGTAACCTGGATTAAGAGTTTTTGCTAATAGAATTCTGAATTGCACTTTGTCGCAATAGACTTCGAACGAAGAGCAGTAGGAAGGAAGTATTTTTCTGGCAACTCTACGCTCATAAGAAGAAACTAAGAACCTTGATTTTTTGTTCTGATTATATGGCGCTCACGCCAACTCACAAAACTAAAAAACTACAACAGCCTTGATAATAAAAAACATTATCTGTCTGTTGTAGTTTTTTGTTTTGCTTAAACAAGGCTCCCGTGCCATAATCTACAAAAAATCTTCGGTTCAAGTTCTTCTAACTCGCTATGTTGTCAGGCGAAAAACACTTCCTTCCTACTGCTCTTCTGTTACTACTTTATTGGCTAACGGTAAAAAATAAGCTGTAGTTGATAGCAATTTCTCAATGATTTCAGTTAAAAATCGAACGACTAAAATACCTAAAGTCTAGTTCGACAAACTGCAAACCTCCAACACAGCTTCCACGCCTTTCACCATATCAGAAAGCTCCATTGTATGTGCTGCATTTCGACTCTCCCTCTCTCCCATCTGCTCTGGCAGAAATGGCACATGGATAAATCCAGCTTTCATATCCGGATAATTCTTCACCACCTCATAAAGTTCTGTATACATTACATGGTTACACACATAAGTACCTGCGGTATAGGAAGCAGAAGCTTGTATTCCTTTGTCCTGTATCGCTTTTATGATTTCCCATACTGGAAGATTGGTAAAATACGCTGTTTCTCCATCTTCTTCAATGATTTTATCCACTGGTGTTTCACCTGCATTGTCGGGTATTTCTTTTTTGCCATTAGAAGAACGCACATTATTCAAATTAATGGCAACTCGTTCCACACTAATTCCTGCACGATTACCAGCCTGTCCAACAGAAATTACCACATCCGGCTTATGTTCTTTTAATAATTCTCGAATTCGCATACTTGTCTGCTTAAATTCCACAGGTAGTATTTCTTTGATTAAAGTTATCCCCACTGGTGCTGTTACTTTGTTCACAATCAACTCCGATGGATTGATAGTTCCTCCATTGAAAGGTTCAAATCCAGTAAGTAATATTTTCATTTTCTCTTTCCCCCAAATTCAAATGTTACGATATCCCGATATGGATTGGTTTTTGCCAATCCAATCTTTGTTACTGTCCCTGAAAATGGTACAAACTGATTCTGCATCACTTCAAATGCTTTGTCTAATTCCTTTTGTGACAATTTCTTACCTATGGTAGTATGAGGCAACCACTGGAAAGGTCGATAATATTTGCTGATACCAATTCCTTCTATCTCTGCCAAATTTTCATATACAATAGCAGATATTCCATGCAGATATTCATTTAATACAGGCGTAAGATAAATCACATAAGGCAAAAAGACTCCTACTGACACCCACTGTATTTTTCCTTTTTCTAATTGTTTCACACAATTTTCCAGTTGACGAATTATCTCTTCTTCCTGCTCGCTCTTTGCTTCGATGGAAGAAATGGTAATATGAGGCGGCACTTTACCCTCTAGCATATACATATTTCCAGTACGCTTTGCCACAGTATCTATATAGCTTTGTATCTTCTCATTTGTCGTATCATCAAAATAGATAGAAATTAAATACATGATAAGTTCCTTTTCTTTTTCCAGACTTATATTTCAAAGTAACATCTTTGTAAATCAAATCCAGACGAGATGCAACGAATACATTTTCACCATTAGTATACATCTTGGTTATTTGGATGTTCTGATATTAATTATCTTTCTTACTCAAAATATTCCATCAATTCATAAATTCTTACCTTCGTCAGCTCTGCTGCCTTTAAATGCATTACCATTGGCTGCATGGAACCGCCTTCATAATCCGCTCCGGCTCTTTCTATCTCTTCTTCCTTCCACACAATCCATTGTCTTTGTTCGGCAAGAAGCTGTTCCATCTCTTCATCTGCTAATACAATCTTTAAATTACCCCAAATAGTATTCAAATCAGCATCCCACATATCATACAAATCTCTTGCCTTGAAATTATAATCCGTCTGTGTCAAATCATCATTCTGAATGGAATATTCTACTTCTGCTGCCATTTCTTCCGTAAAAGCAACCATAGTCTCCATAGATTCTTTTATATTATAGCTGGAAAATCCACATTCCTCTGCTTCATTATATAAACCATAAGACGGAAGTGCGGTCATAGCTCCACCTTCCATCTCATAATAATAGGAATTTCTCACCCAATTCATAAATTCTTCCGGCAGTTCATCCACCGGAGCCCCTGGCAAATATACCAAAATATTTTCTGTCCCCTGTAAACCATAGGCATCACTGTAAACGTATAAAACTTCATCTAATATTTCTTCTGTCCCTACTTCATTGGCATACTGGATTTCACTAATCTGCAAAACATATGCATATTCATTGACATGCACCGGCTCTGCAAACTGCCCACTAAATTCACAAAAATATCTCGTTCCGTTCGGATATCCTGCACCAGTAGAACCCATATCACCATCATGATAAGTACCCACAAAGCTTCCATCTTCGCTAATATACATCTCCGTTGACCATGCACCAGCTCCACTGGAAAATACAAATTGTATATTTTTTAAATCGACAAATGAGAATTCTGTTTTATTATTTTCTTGAACAATCTCTGCCTCCGAACTAGTGCTGTTTTCTGAAATAATGCTACTTTCTGGAATAACCTCTGCTTCTTCTATTTCTCCATTTTGACATCCACAGACAGACAATACCATGATTCCTGCAAAAATAAATGCTGCTATTTTCTTTTTCATCCTTAAAACCTCTTTTTTACTTCTCAGCCTTCTAAAATGTTTCATTCAATTCTATAATAATAACTTAATCTGCATATCCTTCCAGCTTTCCTGCTTCGCCTCATGAACCATATCTTCCTCTGTTGCTTCACCTATTAAAAAGGGCGAATCAGGATTATGCTTCTTTCTATTATTTATCACCGTCTGTACGTCATAATTGGCATAACAATATTTACAAAAATGCTCACAAGTATTATATGCTCCAATATCACAGCCAAGTAGACACCCACACTCTGGTCTGGCACTTTTGGTTTTAGGAATATCCAGCGAACAATCAATTGCCTTCTCAAAAACAGAAACAGTCATACATCCACTGCAATCCACACCATAAGGCTCTAATTCTGTTCCTTCTGCACAGCCTTTTATTGTAATATCATACTTCTTTCCAATACGTACAAATTCCTTAGCTAATGCAATCCGTTCTTCCTTTTTAACCGGCTTTACCTCTGGAAAATTCCTCAATACTTTCTGGTACAAATCAATAAAGCTGATGACACAGGTATTCGTATAGCCTGCTAATGTACCAGCCATAAATTCAAAGTCTTTGACATGCTTTTCCACACTATATTTTTCCGAAATAAATATTGGGTCATACCGCCAGCCTATGGAATTTATGCCTACTTTCTTTGAAATCTCCTTAAAGGATTCCATAACCATTTCCTTATCCGGTACATTAGGTTCAATTTCTTTGTCATAAGGCGTAATGGTCACATACCAATACTGCCCATAATCCTTTACCATATCCATATAAGGCAAAAATGGAGTCGGATTCTTTGTGCAAAAAGAAATTACATCGACTATGTCTGGCGAAATCCTGTATTTTGTCACTTGAATAGGATTGTATGGATTGCGAACCATCACATACTCTTCCTTCAAGCGATTGGCAAACCACTCACTGTAAAAGGCAGGGATATCCGTTCTTAAACCTGTATGTAAAATCATAAAGATATCCTCTCATATACATTATTATAATTTTATTGTTATCGTACTAACTGCTGTTGCAACTAATCCAACTGTCACTAATATTGTATCAGTCCAAATACTTAACTGTAACACCTGAAAAATAATAGAACAAACCAAAAAAACGAGTGCACATATACCAAAACGCTGCAAATGTCTCATCGCAAAAAGCTTTCTTCTTTCAGAACCAGCTTGCACTGCCGTTTCATATGTTGTTCCGTTGTACCAGTATACATACTCTGTTTTATAAATAATAAATGCCAACAACACTATTGCAAAAGTACAAATATTTAAAACAATTCTTGTCATCATTTCGGTATCTTCAATTGGTAGAAAACAGACTCCTATAGAAGCTATTATAAAAAGTACCATCCATGCAATAAAACCTTTATAACTTTTCTTTAATTCCACAGTATTACCTCCCAAAATCCAATTTATAAACCTTTATATTCATACAATCGATACATTTTCTTCGAAAACTTTCCTCCAAACACTTTCTTAAACACTATTTTCTCTATTCCATCTAATTCTTTTATCAAAGTATCTGGTGTCATTTCATGTTCTTTTATAAACGTAATTCCTGTACTTTCTTCCAATATCTTAGGTTCATCAATTCCATAAACAACTGTAACACCGACTTCATTGATAGGATTTTTATATTTAGATGCTTTCGCAGCAAAAACAGTATAACAATCTATCAAAATATGTATCTGCTCAAACTGATTTCGTAAAGCTGTGAACTACCCATTGTCTAAAGCCAATGGGCTTCCTGCTTCGCAGACCTCGTA
>CAZRLE010000109.1:0-7262 GCA_964600705.1 uncultured Lachnoclostridium sp.
CACCTTTCAATAACATAAGGAATTCAGGAATTACCTCTTTGATATTATCTGCGAGAAATACCTTATTTTTGTATAACTTAATTGTTCCTTCAATGCTGTCATATTCTGTATTGATTCTTGGGAAATATAAAATACCCTTTAAGTTAAATGGATAATCCATATTTAAATGAATCCAGAATAATGGTTCTTTATAATCATGGAACACTTTGCGATAGAACTCTTTGTATTCTTCTTCGGTACACTCATTTGGATGCTTTGTCCAAAGTGGTGTTGTGTCACTTAAAGAAACAGGACGTTTGTGGATTTTTGCTTTTTCTCTTCTTGGAGAAATTTCCACTACTTCCTTTTCTCCATTTTCATTTTCGCGTTCTTCTGTCTTCGCTTCTTCTACAATATTTTCTACAACAACGTCATCTTCTTTTACGTCAGCAGCATCAATTGTTTCATATTCCTGCTCAGCATTTGCTTTGGAAAGGAAAATTTCTACCGGCATGAAAGAACAGTATTTATTTAATACTTCACGAACACGGTATTCGTTAGAGAATTCATAGCTGTCATCATTTAAGTACAATGTAATCGTTGTACCAACTTCTGCTTTGTCGCCATCTTCCATTTCAAATTCAGTACCGCCTTCAGACTCCCAATGTACTGCCTTTGCACCCTCTTTATAAGAAAGTGTATCAATTGTAACCTTATCTGCTACCATAAATGCAGAATAGAAGCCTAAGCCAAAGTGACCGATAATCTGGTCTTCACTGGCTTTATCTTTATATTTTTCAAGGAAATCGGTTGCCCCTGAAAATGCAATCTGGTTGATGTATTCCTTTACTTCATCTGCTGTCATACCAATACCATTATCTGTAAATGTAATGGTTTTTTCTTCAGCATCTACTTCCACTAAAATCTTAAATTTATTATCTTCAGCAATTGCTGCTTCACCCATTAAAGCTAATTTCTTTAATTTGGTAATGGCATCACAACCATTGGATACTAATTCTCTGATAAAAATATCATGGTCGGAATACAACCATTTCTTAATCACCGGGAAAATATTTTCTGAACTAATTGACAAACTGCCTTGCTCTTTTGCCATTTTAAATCACTCCTTCAAATTATTACTCAATTTTTTTCATAAATGTATGATAATCCTCTTGGAATAGATTGTCAAGAAAAAATTAGCACTCAATCCACTTGAGTGCTAATAATTCATTTTCTGTTTATATTTTGTTAATTATTTTTACGTTTTCTTTGTAAAATTCAAAGATTTTTCGAACCTGTCCTATGTGGATGCTCAACGTCTCACCACTACCCCGTCTTCAAATCCTACTCCAAAGGAAATCTCCTCATAAAAATCATAGAATTCTGCCAATTTATCTTCCTCTGTAATCGTCGAAGTATAGAAGTTCTCTCCCGTTGCCGGAACTACGGAAAGTACTGGTTCTTTTCCTTCTTCAAAAGTCGCCTTAAGAAGTACCGTAGTCGGAATCTGGCTTCCAAAAACAAAATTCCCCAGGCTATACACAATTGGAACATTATTGTAGTATTCTATCCCCTGCAGGCAGTGTGAATGGCTTCCTACTACCAAATCTGCTCCTGCATCAATGTACATCTGTCCCAAGTCTCTCTGATAATCCTCCGGATAGTTTTCTCTTTCTAAGCCCCAATGAACATACACAATCACATAATCCGCCTTCGCTTCTGCCTCCGTAATCTGCTCTAACAGCATAGTCGGATCATAAGTAGTAAGGAGTCCCGGATTCTTACCTGCAGTCCATTCTGCTACCGGAATTACTCTGGAAGCTGCCAAAAATGCAAATATCTTTCCTTCCCGCTCCATATATGCAATCTGTTTTGCCTCTGTACTATTCTTTCCTGCTCCCAAAGGCACAATCCCTGCCCCTGCCAACGTATCAATACTATCTAACATAGCTTCGATTCCAAAATCCAGACTATGATTATTGGCAAGGCTTGCGATATCTACACCCATCTCCTGTAAAATATGTACTCTGTCTGGCGACACACGAAAGGTATACTGCTTATCCTCCGCCTGTGTCCCTCTTTCACTAAATGGAAATTCATTATTGATTACTGTAATATCTGCGCGGTTTAATTCATCAATTAAATTCTCATCTAAAATCCCTGTAAGCCCGTCATTATCATAAGCATTCAATACCCCATCTGAAAACAACACATCACCTGTAAATGCAATGGTTACCGGATTTACCACGGGTTCTTCTATGACAGGTTCTTCTACAACAACCTGTGCATTTTGTTCCTTGGCTTTCTTGTCTTTACCCTGACATCCTGTAAAGACAAGTCCCATACTCACCGATAAGCACAGTAAAATTACCATTGGTTTTCTCAAGCTTTATACCTCCTCACAAGGGATATTACATTTTTTCAGAAAGAATAAAATCTCTTTATCCCATTCCTGTTCCAATGCTTTATCCATAGAAAATACACTTACTGAACTTCCTGTTATTAAATAAAGCTCTCCATTCTCATATTTTACATTTAAAAATAATCCTTCTACCTGCTCTGGAAGGAAACTGGCACCACTTCGCTCCAATACCTTTTTCACATTTTCCTTTGGAAGAGAAAATACAATTTTCATAGCTTGAGGACTTTTATTCCCTTTAATAATCTGAAATGAAAAATTACGTATTTCCTTCCAAAGAGAATACTCTCTATCCCCTAGCTTTTCCAGCTCATCACTGTCATACCACTTACGGCTGATACGACCATTTATTTTGTACTGATTGGCTGTCTGTATCTCTAATTCCCAAAGTAAAAATGAATCAAATGTTTCCCCCAAAAAAAGCTGTGACATAAATGTCTTTACTTCTAATACCTTTAATGCTTTCATTCCCTGCTCCTTCTATTGTCTGTTGCTCATAATATATCACATTTCCCATTTTTACGCAAATTTCCCCCTTTTTTCACTCTTTTCTCTATCTACCTGGCTGTCATAGTTTTCAGCTCCTCTCCAAATTTACTGTTTCAAAATATCCCAATCTATGCTATACTAACAGACAGGTTTGTTTTAAACGAAAAAGCAACATATTTTACAGAAAGAGGTACATTAATGAAATCATTAGAATTATTAGATTATATCGATAAAGCCACTTCTCCTTTCCACGTAATTGAAGAAAGTGCAGCTTTTTTAAGAGAAAACGGATTTGAAGAGCTTAATATGGCTAACCTTTGGAATTTAGAAAAGGGCGGTCATTATTATACAACCCTTTATGGTACAACTCTTTATGCATTTACCCTTGGTAAAGACCTTGACCTTAACAGTGAACCTGCATTTCACATTGCAGCCGCTCACACAGACTATCCATGCTTACGTGTAAAACCACATCCTGAAATGTCAGATAAGAATTACTTAAAAATCAACATGGAACCTTATGGCGGCTTAATCCGTAACAGCTGGTTAGACCGTCCACTTTCCATTGCAGGTAAGGTTGCGTTAAAGAGTGATTCTATTTTCAAACCGGAAACACGCCTTGTAGACTTTAGAAGACCTGTGGTTACTGTTCCAGGACTTGCTATTCACATGAACCGTGAAGTGAATAAGGGTGTAGAAATCAACCCTCAGACTGAATTACTTCCTTTACTTGCTACTATGGAAGAAGGTCTTAATAAAGACAGCTTCTTTATGGAATTCCTTGCCAAGGAATTAGGTGTGGAAGCTTCCTCTATCTTAGATTTTGACCTTTACATTTACAATGCAGAAGCAGGATGCAAGATTGGTATGAAGGAAGATTTCATTTCTGCTCCAAGACTTGATAACTTAACTTCCTGCGTTGCCTGCTTAAATGGTATCGTAAACCAGTCTAAGGAAGACCAGATTAACGTAATTGCTCTCTTTGACAACGAAGAAATCGGCAGCCGTACCAAACAGGGTGCTGACTCTGTCAATACCAACGTATTATTAGAAAAGATTTATGCTGCTTTAGGAAAAGATTCCGTATCCCTTTACAGTGCTGTTATGAACAGCTTTATGATTTCCATTGACGTAGCCCATGGTTACCACCCAAACTATGGCGGTAAAAATGACCCAACTAACGTAACTCAGTTAAATGAAGGTGTTATTTTAAAACTTAATTCCAACCAGCGTTACGCAACGGATACAGAAGCGGTTGCTTCTATCCAGCAGTTATGTGAAGCTTACGATATTCCATATCAGAAATTTGTAAACCGTTCTGATGTAGCGGGTGGCGGAACTTTAGGTTCTCTTACTTCATCTTGGCTTCCAATGAAGACTGTAGATATGGGCGTTGGACTTCTCTCCATGCACTCCGCAAGAGAGCTTATGGGTGTGAAGGATCAGGACAGCTTAAATCGTCTTGTAACTGCTTTCTTCCAGGCATAAAGAATAAAAAACTCCTTTTTTGAGATACTACTTTTGTAAACCATTAGTTTTCTCAAGAAAGGAGTTTTTCTATGCGTGCTGATAATAAAATGTATCAAAAAGTAGCAGAACACTGTTCCCAATTCTCACCAGTTACCCAGAGCCATGACGAATTTGTAAATAGTGGCTGCGACCGTGATAACTGTGGCTGTAAAGTAAGCTGTGTTAACTGCCATCATTTTGATACAGATGCTTACTGTAACCTTGATTTATATGACCAGATTGTGCAGAAGCATAACTTCTAAAGGCTCTAAAATAGGCAGGATTTTACTCCTGCCTAAAATTTATTCCTGTTCTTTTGCTACAAGCACAACCACACTTCTTGGCTGTAACATACAGCTTCGCTCTAGTGGCTGTTTATCAACCACAGTTCTTCCAGTATCTATCACAACTTCCCACTTTTCCTCATTCATAAGGGTTGGAAGTGCAAACTCATGCTCTTCCCAATGCATATTATAAGCAAGATAGAAAGTATCATCCTCTTCTTTCGCCTGTTTCTTTCCAGAACTACCTTCATTATCGCAATTCTTTCCTGCAATCTGAGCATACTTACCAGCTAACATCACTGCTGCCATACGGTTATAATATACATCCTCCGGATACCATGCCTTAGTGCCATGGAAAGAAATATCCGGATAGCCTACTGTCGCATAATCTGTTGCTCGAAGTTCCTTTGGCATATGTAGAATAGGATGTGCCTTTCGGAATGCAATCAGTTCCTTTACAAAATCCAAATGCTCTTTATTCTTCTTTTCTAAATTCCAATTCAGCCATGAAATTTCATTATCCTGACAGTATGGATTGTTATTACCCTCTCTGGTATCAGCAAATTCATCCCCTGCAAGAAGCATCGGTGTTCCTTGACTTAAAAACAACATAAGAAGGGCATTTTTCATCTGCTTTTTACGAAGCTCCAATATGTTTTTCTTTCTTGTTTTTCCTTCTGCACCACAATTCCAGCTATAATTAAAATCATTACCATCTCTTCCATTTTCACCATTCGCTTCATTATGCTTCATATCATAAGAAACCATGTCATGAAGGGTAAATCCATTATTACACGCCACATAATTGATAACTGCTGTCTTAGCCGGATTTCTTTTGGTATGATGTAAGAATTCTGCTACCTGTCCTTCGTCTCCTTTTAAGAAACAGCGGACATTATTCATAAATCCATCATTCATCTCTGCCAGATTCTTCTCTAAGCTTTCCTTTGGAAGCTGGTCTTCTATCCAGCTATTGGCCAACAGCTTCACACTTCCCACAACCGGGTCTTTTGCTGCCATATAAGAAGGCACCACATAATCGTTGATACGGAAACCATCTACATGATACTCTAATATCCAGTGACGTAGGCAATCCATAATTAAAGCCGGATTGGTATCTTTAGCAAAATGCATATCCATCAGAAGCTCCATGCCTTCCTTATGAAGTGCTGCCACCAATTCCTTAAACTCTTTTTTCGGATTCTTCTTATCATAAGCATAGCTGGTCTTTGGTGCAAAATACCAGGCCTCATCGCTGTAACCCCAGTAATTTACCTTTTTGTCTGACTGCTCTACGGCATCTTCACCCTTTACAAATGCATCAATATTGATAGCCCCTACCATATCTTCTGCATCCATTTTAACATCCTTATATTTTTCAAGGTGCATTTTGGTTATATCAGATAAATCCTCTTCCTTAACCTGTTCATCAAACTCATAAGCAGGAAGTAATAAAAGGCTGGTCACCCCAAGTTCCTTTAAATATGGAATCTTTCTTTCAATTCCTTTAAAAGTTCCCTTTTCTTCTATCTTAGAAGAGGTATGCTTTGTAAATCCTCTTACATGCATCTGATATAAAATCACATCACAAAATGGAAGTTTTGGACTCTCATCTTCATTCCACAGCGCTTCCCACTCTTTATCTTCTTCATAAGAAAGTCCTGTTTCTACATTTACAACAGAACGTACCCCTAGCTCTTCTTCCCTCTTGCTACGGATACCCCACTTATCCATGCCAGTTACTTTTGCAGCATAAGAGTCCGCCATCTCTTTGTTATTTATCTCAAATGTATATTCCATACCTTCCAGTTCCACACCTTCAATTACAACAGAAAATACATTTGCAATCTTATATTCTTTTCCAAGAGAAACGGTATATTCAGCCGTCTTTTTACCTGGTCTATATAACTTCAATCGCACTTCTTTTGAAACAGGTGCATAAACTGCAAATTGTATTCCTTTCTCCACCTTGCTAATCCCTAATGGATATGCTGTACCTTTTCTGATGCCTGAGTTTAACTTCTTTGCCACCTGTACCTTCACCCCTTCGTTTGTCTCCATTGTAGTATCTAACTCAATCTTCTTAGCATGTTGTCTCTTTTTAGTCATTCTCTGTTCCGTCATCGTTCTCTGCTTTCCTATTTATTTTCTTTCTGCGCTTCAATCTGCTCTGCCAAATCATTAAGATATACCCAACGATTCATTTTTTCTTCCAGTTCCGCTTCTTTTTTCTCTTTTTCATGAATGATTTCTGCAAGCTTTACTGAATTAGTTGCATTCTTCATCATATCTGCTTCCAGTTTTTCAATGGCTGCTTCTAATTTCGCAATATCTTCCTCTATCGTTTCATATTCTTTCTGTTCTTTATAGGAGAACTTGAGCTTCTGCTGTACCTGCTGCGTCTGCTTCCAGTTCTTTCCATCAACCTTCTTTTCTTCTCCCTGATTACCAGCTTTTTCGGTTGCATTCTTAGACTGGCTTCCTTTCATACCACTATTTGCTCTAGAAAGGACATCCTTATCTGTCTGCTCTCTTTTCTTTGCTTCCAGATAATCCGTATACCCCCCCTCATACTGAGTAAT
>CAZRLE010000110.1:0-7208 GCA_964600705.1 uncultured Lachnoclostridium sp.
AAAATTTAAAAATGTATGTGTAGATATTGATATTTCTACCATGTGGAAAAACATTTAACACCCGTTTGGCGACGGGCTAAGAAAACTTTTTATTAACCTAAAGTCATTAAAATTATGCAAAAACCTTTTGACGTTCAGCAGACTTGGACTATAAAGTCATTGCTACAATCGTTTAACAAAATTTCATTATGTATGAAACTGAGTGTTCTATTCCTGTTCTGTTCGCTAGGATTGGTGCAAGCGGCAGAATCATATGCGCAGAAAACCAAAATAAGCATTGAAGTGACTGGTCAGACAGTAGAATCAGTTTTAGAGATAATTGAGAATCAGACAGATTTTGATTTCTTTTTCAATAATAAACACGTTGATTTGAATCGTGTTGTTTCTGTATCTATTGATAATAAGAATGTTTTTGATGTTCTGGATCAAATATTTGCAGGAACGGATGTAAGCTATTCTGTTCTTGATAAAAAGATTATTCTTTCTACTAAAGCAAAATCTTCACAAAGTGATGTTACAGTAAGAGGTAAAATTGTTTCTATTAATGGTGATCCAATAATTGGAGCAACTATTCTTGAATCGGGAACGAATAATGGCACAGTTTCAGATATAGATGGAAACTTTTCATTGACTGTGAAGTCCAAAGAGTCGTTTTTGGAAATCTCCTATATAGGCTATAAGGAACAAAGAGTGAAAGTGTTAGTAGATGAGACAATTTACATTACTCTTTTAGAAGATACAGAGGCTCTTGATGAAGTCGTTGTTGTAGGTTTTGGTACACAAAAGAAAGCAAACCTTACGGGAGCTGTATCTACAGTAAAAATGGATGATGTTTTAGGAAATCGTCCTTTAACTAATACATCTTCGGCTTTACAAGGTGCTATACCAGGATTAATGGTTTCAAATACAAATAATTCCCCAGGAGCAAGCAAATCGTTTCAAATTCGTGGTGTACTTTCTATTAACGGAGGAAATCCTTTGGTCTTAATAGATAACGTGGAAGGGGATATTGACATGATTAATCCGAATGATATTGAAAGTATTTCTGTCATGAAGGATGCTGCTTCTTCTGCAATTTATGGTGCCCGTGCTGCAGGTGGGGTGATTCTTATTACCACTAAGCGTCCTAAAGATGAAGCTAAGTTTAAATTAGATTATAACAATAATTTTGCTTTTACTAATGCCATTAATTTGCCAAAACAAAGTTCTTTGATAAATTATTTGCAAGCTTATTATGATGCTTGCGGAGACCAATTTTGGACACCAGGGAATACAAGTGTTCTCCGTTGGATGGAATTGTTGAAGCAATATAATGCAAACCCTTCTTCGTTGGAAATAATGGGAGATGGAATCTATAAGGATACAGATGGCTCCATTTATTATTTGAATGAAAAAGATCTTGCTAAGAATATGCTGGAGGGCGGTTTTCAAATGACCCATAATGTTTCAGTTAGTGGCGCAACGGATAAATTGCGTTATCGTCTTTCTGCTGGATATGTTGATCAAGATGGTGTGTTAATCACAGATAAGGACCAATATAACCGTAAGAATTTCAGTGGATTTATATCTGCGGATATCACTCCATGGTTAACTCAAGAAGCGAATTTCAGTTATGCTCATAGTAAATCAAATTTACCGACATCTCCTTTGGGCTCTATTTATACAACAGACTTGACTTCTTATTATCCTGAAGGAACTTGTCCTGAAGGAGGTGATTACGGATTAGGTGGTGTAGGATTGCCATTTTTTACACCAAAGAATGAAATTCTAGCAGCTAATTCAAACAAGAAAGTCTACGATAATCCTCGCTTGTTTTTGAAGTCTATTCTTAAACCTTTCAAAGGCATGGAAGTTGTATTTGAATATACCTTTGATAAAAATATAAATGATTATCATTATTATACGGGTCAATGGGAATATACAACCATTCAGGGTGGAGTGAATGTAACCCCATCAGAAGATTATTTGTACAAATATAAAAATGCAACAGATTATAATGCATTTAACTTGTATGGTACCTATCAATTTAACTTGAAGGATCACAATTTTAAAGTGATGGCGGGTTTCAATCAAGAGTCTAAATATTTTGAACAGTTAGACGCTTATTCCTATTCACAGGCTATTATGGATTTTCCGTCAATGGCTGGTGGCACATCTACGATAAAGGCTTTGGATGAATATAATGAAGTAAATTTAAGAGGAGGATTTTTTAGAGTAAACTATAACTATAAGGATCGTTATTTGTTGGAGTTAAATGGACGTTATGATGGGTCATCTAAATTTCCGAAAAAAAATAGATTTGGTTTTTTCCCATCGGCTTCTATTGGTTGGCAAATAGCTGAAGAAAAATTTATGCAATCAACCCGTGATTGGTTAGGTAGTTTGAAATTACGTGCATCTTATGGAGAAATTGGTAATCAAAATATTTCATCCTATATGTATACACCAACATTAAGCATAAGTAATAGTTATAAAGAATGGTTGAATAATGGTGAATTTACAACTGCTATCATTGATTTGCCTGCAATGGTTAGTAATAGTTTTACATGGGAGGTCGTGAAAACATTTAATATCGGATTGGATTTCTCGATGTTTAATAGCCGTTTGACAGGTGTGCTTGAATACTTTCAGCGCGATACAGAAGGAATGTTGGCTCCTGGTATGGAACTACCTGGAGTTGTTGGAGCCAGTGCTCCATATCAAAATACTGCCGATATGCGAACAAAAGGTTGGGAAATCAATTTGAATTGGCGAGATTGGATTGGTCGTGTAGGTTATAGAATTGGTTTAAACCTTTCGGATAGTAAATCAAAAATCAGTAATTATGATTCTAATGAATCAAAACTCTTGACTACTTATTATGAAGGTCAGGAACTGGGTGAAATCTGGGGATATGTTGTAGATGATTTTTATACTGCAAATGATTTTGAAAGTACTGATTCTTGGATCTTGAAAGAAGGTGTTACCACTATTGATGGTATTTCTCCACGTCCTGGAGATTTAAAGTTTAAGAATTTGATGGATGAAGAAGGAAAGAATAATATAATAACAAGTGGTAATAATACATTGGAAAATCCAGGCGATAGGAAAATTATTGGTAATACAACACCGCGTTATCTGTTCGGTTTGAATTTAGGGGCTAATTATGCCGGTTTTGATTTGAATGTATTTATTCAAGGTACAGGACAAAGAGATTGTTGGCTGGCAAATAATTTGGTGTTCCCGTTATATCCTAACTTTAAGTTTACACCTTTATATGAAGGTTTAGAAAATTATTGGAAACCAGTAGATATGGCTGCCGGTAATTATACTAATGCCAATCCGAATGCGGAATATCCTAGAATTTATGGTAATTATGGTAATCAAAGTTCTAATTTCCGCATATCAGATAAATATTTGTCAGATGCTTCTTATTTGAGAATTAAGAATGTTACTTTATCCTATACTTTCCCAAAAATGTGGGTAGAGAAAATTTCATTGCAGAATTTGAAAGCCTTTGTTAGTGTTGAGAATTTAGCAACTTTCTCTTCTTTACCAAAGGGAATAGACCCAGAAACACTAAGTTGGAGTTATCCTGCTTTCCGTACTGTTTCGTTAGGTTTTAATCTTTCATTATAATAATTAAATGGACATTCATTATGAAAAAGATAGTTTTGAGTTTAGTTACTTTTTCTTGCATAATATTGTGGGGCTGTAACGATAGTTTTTTGGACAAATATCCATTGAATTCACCGACTGAGGAAACTGTATTTAAGTCGTATGAGAACTTCAATGCTTTTATGTTGCCTTGCTATGAAGTATTTTCAAATACCACAATAGCAACTTCGGTTCATCATTTAGGACAGAATTCGCATTATCAAGGTGATATAAAGGCTGGTTATCTGGAACCTAAACAAGAATCACAATCTAATAATTACGCATATCAGAAAGTTGCAAGTGTTGCTTCTGGTAATGGCTGGGATTTTAGCTTTTTGCGAAGGGTTAATATGATGTTGGCACATGTTGATGGAGCGGATATGACAACAGAGGAGAAGAACCATTGGAAAGCAATAGGTTATTTTTTCCATTCATTCTGGTATATGGAATTGATTGACCGTTTCGGTGATATTCCTTGGGTAGATACTGTGCTGAATGATGAATCACCTGAAGCATATGGTCCTAGAGATGATCGGAAAGAAGTGGCAGATAAAGTTTTGGAAAGATTGAAATGGGCTGAAGAAAATATTGGTGATTTTGAAGAGAGGGACGGTCAAAACATGGTAAATGTTGATTGTGTTCGCGCTGTTTTGTCACGTTTTACAGTTCGTGAAGGAACTTGGCGTAAATATCATGATTTAGGTGATTATGATAAATATTTTGATGAATGTGTTCGTGTATCTAGATTATTGTTAAATGATTATCCTACTTTATATACGGGTACTGATGGCCAACCTGCTGCGGGATATGGTGAAATGTGGACAACTGAAAGTCTAAAAAATATTCCGGGCATTATTCTATATAAGGAATATGCGAAAGATAAGAATACGGCACATTTCTGTCACAATGAACATACGGCTACACATTATGTAGAAATGAATCAGAAGACAGTGGATCTCTATTTAATGAAAAATGGAAAGCCTATTTTAAATGAAGCATCGGGTTACCATGGGGACAAGACAATGTATGCTACATTTAGAAATAGAGACCCTCGTTTGTATCATACAGTTATGCCTCCATATAAAGTGAAATCACAAGCTGGAGACTATAAGTCATGGTCGTATACTGATGATATAGCAGATAGAGAATATATTGATATAATGGGACCTAATGAAGCATGCGCAAATCCAGGTATAGGGATGAAGCGTTTGCCTGCGCAAAATTGGAGTGCTTCTTTGGCTCCTGAGGTTCCACGTTTATCAACCAGTTCCTATGTGTCATGTCGTTCTGGTTATTATGTTTGGAAACATTATAACTGTTGGGAAGAGAACTTTAATAAAGCTAATATTAATGTGGCTGATAAACCACTTCTTAAAATTGAAGAAGTAATACTTAATTATGCCGAAGCAATGTGTGAAAAGGGTGAATTTACTCAAACTGTAGCAGATATTTCTATAAATAGGTTGCGTGACCGTGCTGGAGTAGCTCGTATGAATGTTGCAGAAATTAATGAAAGCTTTGACCCTAATAGAGGTTTGTATTATCCAAAAGGTAATGAGATGGGAATTTTAGTAGATCCTTTATTATGGGAAATCAGACGTGAACGTATTATCGAATTGATGGGCGAAGGATATGGCTTTTATGATATCCGTAGATGGCGTATGGCACCTTGGTTCTTGAATAGGACGGCAACGGGTCTTTGGATTAGTAAAGAAAAAGCTGCCAGTGTGAACTTTACTCTTTATAACCCGGAAACAGGATATTCGGATGGAGCGAATGGAAAGATGACCGAAGGATATTTATATCTTTTTAATGATCCAATAAGAGAAGGAAAGGGATGGTTGGAAAAATACTATTTGTATGAAATCCCGACAACACAGCTTGTCCTGAATCCAGCTTTAGGCCCCAATAATCCAGGTTGGGAATAATCTGTAAAATAGGGACTGGAAGCTAGCTGATAGCTTCTAGTCCTTTTAATCAGATAAATACTCATTACGATGAAAAAGAATAATTTATTTGTTGGTTTTATATGCTCTTTGAGTATGTTGTCATGTCAACAACAAAGAATGGATAAACCGAATGTCATTTATATTTTAATGGATGACATGGGATATGGTGAATTGGGGTGTTATGGACAGCAAAAAATAGAAACCCCTAATATTGATAGATTGCGTAATGGAGGAATGCGTTTTACTCAACATTATTCAGGTTCAACTGTTTCTGCTCCTTCACGATGTGTACTATTGACAGGGTTGCATACGGGTCATTCTCAGATTAGAGCAAATGATGAACTAGAATATAGAGGTGCTGTTGCAAATCATGATTCTATGTTTGTTCATCCGGAATTGGAAGGGCAATATCCATTAGAAGCTGGGACGATAACTTTAGGAAAATTAATGCAAAAGGCTGGATATGTGACAGGATGTTTTGGCAAGTGGGGATTAGGTTATCCTGGTTCTACGGGTGAACCGAACAAACAAGGATTTGATGAATTTTTTGGATATAATTGCCAACGCCAATCACATACATATTATCCAGCATTTTTATGGAAAAATGGGGAACGGGTGTATTTGGGAAATAGGGTACAAGATCCTCATAAGGTTAAGTTGGATGAAACAGCTGATCCATACGATGAGACTAGCTATAAGAAGTTTTATCAGAAAGAATATTCGAATGATTTGATTTTTGAGGAGTTGACTGCATTCATTGCCAACCATAAGCGTGAACCTTTTTTTGTCATGTGGACTACTCCCTTGCCTCATATGTCATTGCAAGCTCCCCAAAGATGGGTAGATTATTATGTGGATAAATTTGGTGATGAAAGTCCATATTGGGGAGATACTGGTTATTTACCTTGTAGATATCCACATGCTACTTATGCGGCAATGATTTCTTATTTTGATGAACAAGTAGGAAAACTGATCTTTAAATTAAAGGAAGAGGGTATTTATGAAAATACATTGATTGTATTTACTTCAGATAATGGTCCTAAATCTTTTGGTGGAACAGATCTTCCTTGGTTTAATAGTGGTGGTATTTTCAAGTCTGGATATGGTTGGGGTAAATCCTTTCTGCATGAAGGTGGTATTCGTGTTCCTGCTATTTTTTCATGGCCAGGTAAAATACAACCCAATTCAGAGACCGATCATATTAGTGGATTTCAAGATATGATGCCAACATTTGCAGAACTTGTTAATATTGAATGTCCTCCAACTGATGGCATAAGTTTACTTCCTACATTGTTCGGTGACACTATAGAACAGAAAGAACATGATTATTTATATTGGGAATATCCGGATAAGAAAATAGGTTCGAAAGCAATTCGTATGGGGAAATGGAAAGGGATCATTACCAATATAAGAAAGGGTAATACAAAGATGGAATTATATGATTTGGATAATGATATAAAAGAAGTGAATGATATTGCTGATGAACATCCGGAAATTGTAGAGCAACTTTATACATTAATGGAAAAATCAAGTGTAGTTCCTAAAAATCCAAACTTTCGTTTTTAGAATTACCCCAACTTTGCTTATTAGCAGATGATTCTTTTTGCTTTCCAGTCATTTACC
>CAZRLE010000111.1:0-7171 GCA_964600705.1 uncultured Lachnoclostridium sp.
TTTGAACCCACGACCCCTCGCTTAGGAGGCGAGTGCTCTATCCAGCTGAGCTACGAGAACATTTGCTTTATTATTATATGGTATTCACTATTAAAATGCAAGATGCAATGATTATATTTATTTTTCATTTTAATCCAGATTACTTCTAAAATTTTATGGATTTATCCACATTTTTCCTGCTCTCTTTCCCCATATAGTTGACTTTTTTCACCATTTTAGGGTAAGCTATAAGATAGGAACTTATTATCGTTAACTATTACTATATCAACATTTTTTGAAAGAAAGAGAGAAATTATGAACACAAATGAACCTATCAGAGAAAATCCTCTTGGTACAGAGCCAGTTGGTGCCTTACTAAGAAAATTTGCAATTCCCAGCATTATCGCCATGCTGGTTAGTGCCCTTTATAACATTGTAGACCAGTTTTTCATTGGGAGAAGTGTAGGAGAACTTGGAAATGCAGCTACTAACGTGGCATTTCCTCTTTCCATTTCCTGTACTGCTCTTGCCTTATTATTTGGTATCGGTGGCGCGGCTGCTTTCAACCTTGCAATGGGACAAGGCAAAAAAGACGAAGCCGTTCATTATGTTGGAAATGCGGCTTTCATGCTTTTTAGCTGTGGAGTTGTATTAACTTTAATTACCCAGATTTTCTTAACTCCAATGTTAACATTATTTGGAGCCCCAGATAACGTGTTAGGTTATGCAATCACCTATACAAGAATTACTTCTTTCGGATTTCCATTTTTGATTATAGCAACTGGTGGCGGACACTTAATCCGTGCTGATGGCAGTCCTAGATTTACTATGATTTGTAATATGACCGGTGCTGTTATCAATACCGTTTTAGACGCCTTATTCGTATTTGGATTCAAATGGGGCATGGCTGGTGCTGCTCTGGCAACCATTATCGGTCAGTTTGTTTCCGGTAGCATGGCAATTCATTATCTTTGCCATTACAAAACAGTAACTCTAAAAAAAGAACATTTAAAACCACAGCCTAAAGTCATTGCAAAAGTTGCCTCCCTTGGTGGCGCATCTTTTGTTAATCAGATTTCCATGATGGTCGTTCAGATTACTATGAATAAATCTTTATCCTATTATGGTGCTTTATCTGTGTATGGTGCTGCCATTCCTTTAGCCTGTGTTGGAATTGTAAGTAAAGTCGGCATGTTGTTCTTCTCCTTTATTATTGGTATTTCACAGGGCTTGCAGCCAATTATCAGTTTTAATTATGGAGCACAGAAATATGACCGTGTAAAATCATCCTACCTCCTTGCCTGCAAAATTGGTGCTCTTATTTCCATTACATCCTTTGTGGTATTTCAAGTATTCCCAAGAAATATTATTGGATTATTTGGAAATGGTTCGGAAGAATATTTCCAGTTTGGTATAAGATATTTTAGAATTTATTTCTTCTTCACCTTCTGGAACTTTTTACAGCCAATTACCTCTAATTTCTTTTCCTCCATTGGAAAACCAACCAGAGGTATGTTCCTTTCCTTAACAAGACAGATTATATTCCTGTTACCTTTAATCCTCATTCTTCCTTTAATTGGCGGAATTGATGGAATTATTTATGCCGGTCCAATTGCTGACTTTATGGCAGGAATTGTAGCTATTACTATGGTTTGGAAAGAATTAAGAAAACCAGAATTTCAAATGAAAACAAATTAAATGAAATATATATGTATTGGAGGAATTATATATGAAACTTGCAGTAGTAGGAAGTATCAATGCAGACATGACTGTAATTGCAGAACGTATTCCCTTAAAAGGAGAAACCTTACTTGGAAGTGACATCTGCTATAATCCAGGCGGTAAAGGAGCCAATCAGGCAGTTGCCATGGCTCGCCTTGGTGCAGAAGTAGAAATGTTTGGCTGCGTAGGAAATGACAGCAATGGTCAAGCCATGTTAGATAATTTCAAGGCACAGGGAGTGAAAACAGACCATATTCAGGTACTCGATGGCATTCCAACCGGAACCGCAATTATTACTGTCGGTGAAAATGATAACACTATTATTGTTGTACCGGGAGCTAATTCAAAAGTAGATATCGCTTACGTTGACACAATTAAAGATGAATTAAAGAACTATGATATGGTAGTTCTTCAGCACGAAATTCCATTAGATGCAGTTGCATATGTAGTAGATTTCTGCCACTCATATAATATTCCTGTGGTATTAAATCCAGCTCCTGCCGCAGCAGTTCCAATGGAAATCATTGAAAAAGTTACATATTTAACACCAAACGAACACGAAGCAGGATTAATTTTTGGTGCAGATAAAACACCGGAAGAATTATTGAAAGCTTATCCAGAAAAATTAGTGATTACACAAGGTTCCAGAGGCGTATCCGTAGGACTTAAATCCGGTGAAGTATTGTGCGTACCAGCAAGAAAAGCAAATGTTGTAGATACAACCGGTGCCGGCGATACCTTAAATGGAGCATTCTCCGTACAGATTGCAGCAGGTAAAAGTATCCCAGATGCACTCCGTTACGCAAATATCGCAGCAAGCCTTTCTACAGAAAGACTTGGGGCACAGAGTGGAATGCCAACAGCAGAAGAAGTGGAAAAAGAGTTTTAAAATTTCTAGTAAGAGATTGGGAATTTCATAGTTTTTACCTTCTAATAGAATTAACACAGGGTATGTATACCCTATATCAATTCCTCTATTTGGTTTATTAACTATGAAATTCCCAATCCTTTTGCAATTCACCGAAACATTTCTTCAATGTAAAAATACAAATTAAAGTTTATCATAATCATAGAATTTTCAATTCTACTTTTTGCAATATGCAATACCATCAACTTGAAATTACAAACCACATTTTCAAGAGTTAAATCCAACATAGCCAATTAGTTTCTATTCGTTCAAAGTCTGTCGTTTAAGCCCATCCCTATTTAATATAGTGTACACATTCCTCTTCATACTGGTCTCTTGCTTCTGGTTCTTCTGCCGGATGACCAATAAAAATCAGACCTAACGGAATCTGTTTTTCAGGAATATTAAGCATCTCTTTTACATTTTCTTCTGCTTTTTTCTGTGGATGTAAACCACACCATACAGCCCCAAGTCCCAAATCCGTTACACGAAGCAGGATGTTTTCTATGGCAGCACTACAATCCTGAATCCAATAGTTTGCCATCTCCATTGGTAATGCTTTATCTAAATTACCACACACAATAATTGCAAGTTTCGATGACATCTTTGTAAATCTGGATGCCCTCTTTAATTCTTCCATCTTTTCGGGATTTGTAACTACATAAAATGCCCAAGGTCTTTTATTACATGCACTTGGACCACTCATAGCAGCATGGAGTAATTCCTGAATCATTTCATCAGAAACAGGTTCATCTGTAAACTTTCTAACACTTCTTCGTTTTAATAATACTTCTTTTAATTCCATACTGTTCCTCCATTCTGTGACTTTTAATTATTTTTTGATTTATACCTCCGTAAAATCAACCTTCCCCTGCATCCAGATATTTCCCTTGAAACGTCTTCCTACTGCCGGTTCACCTTCTAAGTCTTCTTTATTGATGCAGACGCTATAATTCATTTCATTACAAGTAACAAATAATTCGTACACTATTTCTCCTGTATAACTGTTTACAATTTCTTTCCAATTTAAAATTGTTCCAACCAAAGAATAATTATCTGACTCTGATCCATAAGGAATAAATGTATTTTCTACAATGGAGTAAATATCTTCTTTTCGAATTCTTCTTGAAACCATGGCATATAAATCAATTTCTTCGATTGTTAAACTATCAATCGCTTCCTGATTACCTGCTTTGGCCTCGGAAATTAACTGATTACGAATTTTAGCCTCTTTTGAACGATTTTCCTGCTGCTTTTCAGTGGTTTCTACTCCTAAAAGAATTTTTCCTTCTGTAGAAAGCCCGGATAAAGTAAGGGGCATAATACGACTCGCATTTTTCATTCCCTTTGCTTCCAGATAATCTATTGCATTTTGCAAATAGAAAATCAAGGAAACTCCTAATCTCATATCATCACACATTCCTGTATAAGCATCTGTATCAACTCGCTTATTGATAATTATATCTTCCTTTGCTGTAATGACCTGCCCTGTGAAATATGGAAAATAATGTTCCAAATGAAAGAAGCCTTTTTCATCATAAATTCCCCTGATGGCAAAGCCAATTCTGTCACCAAAATCCTTCTTTATTTCTGTCATGGTTTCTGTACTGCTAATTTTACTACTATACTTTTCAGTCGGCTGGTCCATTGTCATTCCAATTATTTTATCCAGTTCTTTTCTATTTTTTATTTTACTAAATCCAATTGCTCTTAAAAAATTATGAATGGCTCGTCACCTCTTTTCTTTTTATTCTATGGTATCTTTGATAAAAAGTGTCAGTTCTTTTTCCAAATCTTTTTCAGTCCAATCCTTATATTTCTTTCCATTTTTATCTCTTAGTATACGAATAACCGGACGTGTTGGAAAATTCTTATTCTGACGTAATACAATTCCTATTTCGTCCTGATTGGTAATTATCATAGTTCCATTTGGGTAGGCAGCTACAGATTGATTAAATACCTCTACTACCTTTTTATCAAATTTTTTCCCGCCCATTCCAATGATATATTCGATTACTTCATAAACCTTTTGCTTTTCCGTTCTGATACCATACACTTTTCTATCAAAGCTGTCACAAACAGCTACAATTTTTTCTTCTATTCCCATTTTCTTATCTGTTAAATGAAATGGATATCCACTCCCATCTAATCTTTCATGATGGGAAAGCACTATTTTTTTTGCATTTTCAGAAAGCCAGCTTTCTTTTTCCATGGCAGAATACCCTTCCACTACATGCATACGGTCTATTTTTAAATCACTTTCTGTTAATATGCAATATTCCTTACATGTCACCGTTGAATCAATATAGTTATAACCAATATCATGAAGCAAAGCTCCTGTTGCCATATCTACAAGCTGCTTATGTGATAAATTCATTCGTAGACCAATAAATACAGACAATGCACACACATTTAAAGAATGAGAATATACCAAATCACTCTTTTTACGGATTCCTTCCACACTATACAAAACCTCCGGCTGCTCTAATAACTCATGAATAATCTCTTTTGCAACTTCTCTTAATCTTTCCAGCTCTGTATTTCCACAATAAGCATATTTTTCAAGAGTATCTTTAACTGCTTCCTCGCATTGATTTTTAATCTGTAATTCTATACTTTCCGTTTCTTCAATTCCTTCTGAAATTTCATCCTCTACATAGATAAAATCAACATTTAATTTTTCCAAACGCTTTATATACTCTTTTCGAAGTGGAGTCCCGGCGCACATCAAAACAGTATCTAAATTAGTATAAATATCCTTTGCTAATATTTCATTTCCTGTAATTTTACTTACGGATATCTTTCGCATAAAGCCTCCAAATAAACATAGAACATATTTTCGATATTATCTATTTTATTTTCTTATTGCTTCCTCTAAAGCTAATTTTTCTTCCTCTGATAATTCAATATCACATATTCCATTGATTACATTCTTTGCATAAATGTAGCAGCCTTCTCTTGTGCTGTGCATTACATTAACGATATAACCATCGTTACTTGCAGTCAGCATAACAAGTACAAAACTTAATTCACCACCCATTTCCTGAAATGCATCATATTTGCGTAATGCCATTTTCTTATAAGTATGTAATAATGTACCATCAATTATATCCAGACGATTATCTACTACTTTAATATGACTGTTTAACTCATCAATTTCTTTAAATCTTTCCGTAATTACCTTTTCTAAAGATTTTCCATTTTCACCTGCCATAAAAGAATGGTATGTCTTTTTTAAATTATGATTTTTAACAAAAAGAACGATAATTAAGATAAGCATCAACAGGCATGCTACAACAGCACCTATCAATACCCATCCCATATCAATTCCAATATAATTAAATACTTCCTGACCTGTCATCATTTACTCTGTTCCTCCAATTATCTTATCCTCTTTCTATCTTCGTACATTCACTTTAAATATTTTTACATCTACTCCTGTACTGTCATAAGCATATCAATGATACGTTCTAATTCATCCTGAGAATAATATTCAATTTCAATCTTACCCTTACCATTGTTCTTACGGTTTACACACACCTTGGTCCCAATAACATTTTTTAATTTTTCTTCCAAATCGCGATAAATTAATTCATCTGCCGGATTTACAGGACTAACTGGTTTTGCCTTTTCCTCTTCTTTATTTTTCAGAAGCTTTTTAACAAGCTTTTCTGTTTCTCTTACACTAAGCTTCTCATCCATAATCTTAGTCGCCAGAGCATACTGCTGTTCTCCATCTTCAATAGCAAGTAAAGTTCTTCCATGTCCACTTGAAATCATGTCATCGATTAACATCTGCTGTACTCTTTCGTCTAACTTTAATAAACGCATGGAGTTTGTAATAGCAGTTCTACTCTTAGATACTCTTTCTGCTACTTCATCCTGCTTTAATTCAAATTCCTGAATTAATCTCTGATATGCCATTGCTTCTTCAATTGGATTCAGATTTTCTCTCTGAATATTCTCAATCAAAGAAATTTCAGCAATCTCCTGTTCTGTATATTCACGAACAATAACAGGCACCTTCTTAAGACCTGCTATTCTTGCAGCACGCCATCTTCTTTCACCAGCAATAATCTCATAAAGATTACCCTTTTTTTGAACTACTAAAGGCTGAATAATTCCATACTGTTTAATAGAATCAGCTAATTCCTGCAAAGCATCTTCATCGAATACCTTTCTTGGCTGTTCTTTGTTAGGTTCAATTTCATTGATGCCAATCAATGTTTCACGTGAAACATTTTCAACTTCTACTTTTACTGTTTCTTTCTTTAAACTCTGTCCCCTATCTGGAATCATGGAATCAAGTCCTTTTCCAAGACCTCTTTTTGCTACCATAAATCTTCTTCCTCTCTTTCAATTACTTCATCTGCCAGATCTCTGTATGCCTCGGCACCTGCTGACTTTGAATCATACAAGTTAATTGGAATTCCATGACTTGGTGCTTCTGCTAAACGTACATTTCTTGGAATAATTGATTTATATATTGTCTGATTTAAATTTGCTTTTACATTTTCCACTACCTGTAAAGAAAGATTTGTTCTTGCATCATACATTGTAAAT
>CAZRLE010000112.1:0-7165 GCA_964600705.1 uncultured Lachnoclostridium sp.
TTCTGCAAGCTTACCAATCTGGTCTGCTACTACTGCAAAGCCTCTTCCTGCTTCTCCGGCTCTTGCCGCTTCAATAGAAGCATTTAAGGATAAGAGGTTGGTCTGTGATGCAATATCTTCAATATCACCAATGATATTTTCAATCTTCTTAGATGTCTCATTAATACGATTCATTGCTTCCATTAAGGAGCCCATTTCAGCACGGCTTCTGTCTGCATCTTCTGCATAGCCCCTCGCCTGTTTCTGAGTTTCCTGTAAGTTCTTTGCTGTATTTTCAACATCCTGTGTAATACTTGTAATACTTGCAGTTAATTCCTGTACTGCTCCAGCCTGTTCCATTGCACCTTCTGCCAATGCCTGCGCTGACTCTGCTAAGTTTTCAGAACCTGCAGATACCTGCTTAGAAGCTTCTCCAACCTGAAGTAAGGTTGCATTCATTTCTTCTTTTAACTTACGGATAGACTTTAATAAAAGCTTAAAGTCACCAGGATACATCTTTTCATCCTTGGCGTCTACGGTAAAGTTCCCACGTGCCATCTCTGTTAAAAGATTATCTACATCTGCAAACACAGCCTTCTGACCTTCCGCCATAGAAGAAGCCGCTTTTACCATCATGCAGATTTCATCTTCTACTTTATTTACCGGGAATGGGCTAAAGATATCTCCTTGGGCAAATGTTTCAAGACGTTCTTGTAACTCACCTACCGGCTTAACGATACTCTTTGTAATCTTTCTTCCCATCTTATTTGCCATACCAACAGAAGCTGCAATAGAACCAACAATAACCACTACAACTACAATTTCTACGATAGTTAATGCTATATATGTTTCATCACCCTTGGCAATATTTATTTCCATAAGATGAGTCAAATCAGCTTCTATCTGCTTATACATCGGCATCAGGTCTTCATGAGCTCTGTCCTGTGCAATGGCACAGATGGAACGTTCGGTAACCGACCCCTGTTCCAAAATATCTTCTGCCAGTTCCCAATAACCTTCTAAAGAAGCTTCAATAGCTGCATATGCAGCTTTTCCTTCTTCAGAAATCATAGTAGGTTTTACATGTGACATATGGGTATTAAAAGCATCTTTATGTGTAAAGAACAAATCATGCTGTTCTTTAATTAATTCTGCATCATCATAACCAATCGCTGCACGAAGGGCACTTCTTGCCTCTGCAAATTCGGTCATTGCAAGACCAATATCTCCCTGTGGAAATGCGAAATAATTGAGCACACGCTGGTATCTCCATGAAATCAAAAGAATCGCCACAATACCGATAACAGCTGCGATACTGACAATTCCCGACACTTTAAGGAACCCTTGATTTAATCGTGTTTGAATGCTTACGTCTTGATTCTTACTTGTTTTTCCCATATCTATATCCTCCTTTGCTAAGTTTATTCTTTTTTACCACTCTCTTAGCATCAATATTCTTTGAGAATATTATAGACCTCAAAAATTAACTTTTCAAGTCACAAAGGGGCTTTTGTCGTTTTTTAGTGCTTTATACCCTGCTATTTTCTGTCTATTCTTACTAACAAAGGAGATTTTCGGGATTTTTTCTATAATTAAATCAATTCTGCAAGTCTCTTTCCTATTGCTTTACATTTTTCCTCTGCCTCTTTATCCGGCGCATCATTAGCCGTAATACCAGTACCACCAATTACAGTCGCTCCGGCATCCTCTATTCTTTTTTCCCAATCACGCATCCACTCCTGGTCTCCCCAGCCATACGAACCAAATAACGCAATTTTCTTACCTGCAATTCCATTTTCCAATTCACACATAAATGGCTCCATCTCTGTTTCTTCCAACTGTTCCGCCCCCATAGATGGACATCCAAGGGCAAATACTTCTTCCGCTTTTAATTCTTCCACTACAGCTTTTGCAACTGGTATAACCTGTGCCTCCTGTCCTGCCTCAATAATGCCGGCAGCAATCAGTTCTGCCATAGCCTCCGTATTACCTGTTCCACTCCAATATACAATTTTAATCTGATTCATAACATATCCTCCTAAAAATAATTTTTATAAAACTGCTATTTCCCGTATCGACTTACCTAAACTCACTTCTTCCAACACCATTTCTCTTTCTCTGTCATATCGCAGAAATAAACGCATGGTTTTTGGTACATTGTGGTATACTTTCCAATAACCGGAAAATGCAAAATTTTTCCCTTCATTTTCTATAAATCCCTTTACATCCATTAACGGATATCCAAGGAAAATACCAATCTCATGTGGAAATTCTGCTTCTCCACTATTATACAGACAAATTCTTTCTGACAGTCTTCGTAAAATGCCATTTACTCTATTATCTGCATATCCATATAGATTAAGAAATTCCAGAATATCCTCCTGCTGTAAATACGCTTCTAACTCTTCCTTACGATATAAATATAAAATCGCCTTTTCTTCCTTTGTCTTTAAAAAACAGTATGAAATTCCTGTTCCTTCTAACAAAGCTCCTAAACCGGCAAATTCCGACTTCGTTACGGTAAGAATATTCGCCACCTTACTTCCTTTCAGAATCGGCGCGCAATGAATGGCTAATAATACTTTCATATTAGTTTCTTCATCACCAGAGGCTCTTATTTTTACTATCTCCTGTATAGACATCCTTTCACCACCATAAAATTTTAAGTAATAAAGTTAGTTATAACTAACTTTATTACTTAGTATAATAGCAGTTTTTCATCTAAAATACAATATGGCTAAATGAGAATTTTTATTGTCATTCTCATTTAGCCATATTCTTATTCAAATTCTATTTTACCAGTAGATTTTCCATGCTCTTTAAGCTGATTGCCAAAGTTGACGTATTATGAAGCAAAGCAGAAGTCGTTGGTGCAATAACACCACCAATTCCAAGAAGAATCAAAAGTGCATTAAATCCTACAATTACTTTATAATTTTTATCAATTCGTTTCATTAAAGCATTGCTGATTTCCTTTATTGTTACAAGTTCATAAAGATTATCTGCACCTATAGTTACATCAGAAATCTCCCTTGCTATCTCAGCTCCATCACTAATGGCAATTCCTACATCGGCTGCAGATAACGCAGGTGAATCATTGATTCCGTCGCCAATCATAATAACCTTTTTGCCAAGCTTCTTTTCTTCTTCCACAAATCTTGCTTTGTCTTCCGGAAGCACTTCTGAATAATATTCATCAACACCGATTCTCTTAGCAATAACACCAGCAATGTGTTCACTGTCTCCTGTCATCATAACAACCTTGCTAATGCCTGATTTACGCAAATTCTGAATCACCTCTGCTGCTTCCTCTCTAAGAGGATCTTCAATGCAAATTACAGCCGCCAGTTTATTTTCAATTGCAAGATATAAATGTGTATATTCCATCGGAAGACTCTCAAACTTTTCTTCCATTCCATCCGGAATACAACACTTTTCATCTTCAAATACAAAATGATAGCTTCCAATTACCGCTTTTTTCTTGCCAATGGTTGTTGATATTCCATGAGCCACAATATACTCTACCTTTGTATGTAGTTCTTCATGCTCCAGATTCTTCTCTTTTGCCGCCTCTACTACTGCTCTTGCCATGGAATGAGGAAAATGTTCTTCCATACAGGCAGCCATGCGGAGAAGTTCATCCGGTTCATCTCCATTAAAAGAAACCACATCTACAACCATAGGTTTTGCCTTTGTTATTGTTCCTGTTTTGTCAAAAACAATCGTATCTGCTTCCGCAATTGCTTCTAAAAACTTACCGCCCTTTACAGTGGCACTATAAAGACTTGCTTCTCGAATAGCAGACAATACAGCAATTGGCATTGCAAGCTTTAATGCACAGGAAAAATCAACCATAAGAACCGATACTGCTTTATCGATATTACGGCTAATAAGCCATGTAAGTCCAGCTCCGGCAAGGGTATATGGAACCAGCTTATCTGCCAGATGCTCTGCTTTCCCTTCTGCTGATGACTTAAGTTTTTCCGTTTCCTCTATCATAGTAACTATTTTTTCAAACTTGCTGGAACCATTGGCTTCTCTTACTCGAATCGTCAACTCTCCTTCTTCTATTACCGTTCCTGCATATACATAAAGTCCTTTCGATTTATGAACTGCTAAGCCTTCACCGGTAAGAGATGCCTGATTCACCATTGCATCTCCCTCTACTACTACACCATCAAACGGAATCACATTGCCCATGTGAACAACTACACAGTCATCTTCCTTAATACTTTGAACACTTACCAGGACTTCCTGTCCTTCACTAAGCAGCCATACCTTTTCCACATTTAAAGACATACTGTTCGCCAAGTCATTGACTGACTTCTTATGGGTCCATTCTTCTAATGTCTCCCCTATGCTAAGTAAAAACATGATTGAACCGGCAGTCTCTACATCACGTCGAATCAGGGAAACGCCAATTGCTGTTGCATCAAGAACAGACACCTCTATCTTACGCTTCATCAGTGACTTAACAGCTTCCTTGAAATACCTTGCAGAACGCCACAAAATATGAACTGTCCGCAATGGTTTTGGTAGAAACACTTGACTTCCAACTCTTACCAACGCCTGTGTAATCAACTTTTCACTATATTCCCTGTTCAATTGTCGAACTGAATTTTCTAAAAAAGCTTCCGGCACATCCGCTTCCTCATATCGGAAATGACGAAGAATATCAATAATATTTTCCCTTTCTCCATCATAACAGATAATTACATCCTGTGTGCGTTCTTTCACTTTTACCGATGTAATATTGGGCTGGCTGTTTAGATGATACAAAAGAATATCGGCTTCTCTGCATGACATTCCTTTTCCGGAAACATGAATTCGTATTCTGTTTTTTATCTCATGTTTAATTATAAAATTCATACTTTACCTCCATACTGCGACTAATGATTCAATCTTAATTACTTTCCACATATGGAAAAACACCCGTAGTAATACCACAGGTGCTTTATTCGTATGTTACTATTCTTCCGAAATCTCTGCTTCCTTTGCTGCACGTTCTTCATTAATTAACTGAGCTTCTGCATAAATATCTTCCGCATTCTCCTGAATTGTATCTGCTGTCTTCATTACACAGTCTTTCATTCTTAATACAGCTGCTGTACAATTTGTATATACCTTTTTTGCATCTTTGCTTCCTAAAACCTTAATACCAGCTGTTCCAAATAATACTCCTGCTGCAAATAAACCTACATTTTTAATATTAACCTTGTTAAAATCCATAACTGTCTTCCTCCTAAAGTAGTTTATATTACTCGCACATTTCTAATAATTTACATTATTTTATCACAATTAACATTATTTATCAATCAAATTTTTATTATATACAAAAAATTAGTTGTATCTAACCCGCTTATCATGCCAAAGCCATTCTTATATTCTGTACATTACAATTCTTCGTATATCCACAAGCGCATAAACCTTCCTGCATAATGCGCTCCCACTCTTCATCGGTTAACTGCAAAGTTGTGTTATTATCAAACTGCACAATGCAGACTCCGTTATTAACACACTCCATATTACAGGTCTGATTGGTAATCTTTCGGCTAATGGCACCAATTTGCTCTAATACGCTGACAAGACGGTAGACAGTTGCTACACCAATTCCCTTATCCACTAAAGAAGCTTTATAATAAATTTCTTTGCAGCAGGAACAATCATTTCCTAATATAATATCCAAAATAATCTGTCTCTGCTTCGTAATACGATATCCCTGCTCTTTTAATTTCTGAATTACCATTTCCTTCTGCATCTGTGTTCTCTGATAATTACCACAATCTTTTTCCCTCATACCTTCCATCTTCTTTTTCCTCCCTGCTTTTATCTTGTAATAACCAGTCGCACAAGTTAGTTATTGCTAACTCTATTGCTAATTTAACACATTTTCTCAAAAACTTCAATAGTTCTTGCATTTTTTTTTATAAAATGTTAGCATTAAAGAGATATTAACAAGAAAAAAGAGGGAGTAGATACATATGAATTATCCTAAACATAAATCAGAAGAGTCTGTTGAAGACTACTTAGAAACCATATTAGTTTTAAGTAAAAAGATACCTCAGATTCGATCCATTGACATTGCTAACGAACTTCATTATTCAAAACCAAGTGTCAGTGTTGCCATGAAGAATTTAAAGAACAAAGAATATATCGTAATCTCTGAAGAAGGGCATATCAGCTTGACTCCACAAGGGAAGGAGCTTGCAGAAATCGTTTATGAACGACATGCCCTGCTTTCCAACTGGCTGATTAAGATGGGGGTTAATCCAGAAATTGCAGCAGAGGACGCTTGCAAGATGGAACATGATATCAGTCCTGAAAGCTTTGCTGCTATTAAAAAGTTTGTGGAAGAACATTCCAACTAATTTAAAATACAACAAAAGAAGTGAAATTGTTTCAATCCTACTGTAAACAATTTCACTTCTTTTTAATTCATTCTAGCTGCTTCTTACATTTTAGCGGAACCGCTGTCCAATATCTTGTTAAAATTCTTGAAGAATACAGTTCCTGTTACCAAGGCCGCTATAATATCACTCACCGGTTCCGCAAGAAATACCGCAAATACTTTATTTTCAAAGAACATCGGTAATATAAAGATTAATGGAATCAGTAATACTATCTTACGCAGGCAGGCAAGTAACAGACTTGTTTTTGCCTGTCCCAATGCCATAAAGGACTGTTGACAGCTAATCTGTATACCAAATAATATGATTCCTGCACCATAAATACGCAATGCCCAGGAAGTGTATTCTACTAATGCCACATCATTAGAGAAAATATTAACAAATATTTGTGGATACAGCATACATAATGCCCAGAAAATCACAGTATAACTAAGACAAATAATAAACTGTAACTTAAAAGCTTCTTTTACACGCTCTTTATTACCCGCACCATAATTATAACTGATAATTGGCTGTCCGCCCTGGCAGATACCGGAGAGCGGAAGCATAACAAGCTGGTTTACACTACTTAAAATAGTCATGGAGCCAACTGCAATATCACCACCATATTTAACAAGACTGGTATTAAAGCTAATATTTAATAAGCTTTCTGTCATCATCATAACAAATGGCGAAGCCCCCAATGCAAGACAAGGCAAAATCACCTTTCCACTTAGTTTCATGTTAGAAGAACGAAGCTTAAGTATTGTCTTCTTACCACGCAAGAAAGAAAGCACCCA
>CAZRLE010000113.1:0-7123 GCA_964600705.1 uncultured Lachnoclostridium sp.
ACCAAAATCCACTACGTTTGTAATCATCAGACGTTCTTCACTTTCGATAACACCATCTTCGTGACTTACATCTAAGATAGTACGAAGCTCTGTTTCTGTCATGGAAGCCGCCTTTTCATTTGGGTCAATTCTCATTAAAAGCATAAGACCACTCGCCAGCTTATTTACAATAATAATAACTGGTGTAAGTACCTGTGTCAGGAAATAAATAACGTCTCCATACAACAGGGCTAATTTCTCTGCATTTCTAGTCGCAAGAGACTTTGGTGTAATTTCACCAAACAGTAAAACTAAAATAGTAAGTACGCCTGTGCCTACACTAATGAAAATACTTTCATGTTGCGGCATTCCTAAGCTCTGGCAAAGATTCATTGCAAATGTGGTTGCCAAAGAAGAAGCCGATAAGTTAACAATGTTATTTCCTATTAGGATTGCACTAAGCATTTTTGTTGGATCCTCAATTAATTTATTGACGGATTGCGCTTTCTTTACTCCTTCATCCACCAGACTACGGATTCTAATCTTGTTTACACAAGTAAGTGCCGTTTCGGCAGAAGAGAAGAATGCTGACAGCATAATTAAAAGTAATATTATGAGCAGCTGCGTCATATCACTCGGGTCCACTTTCATCATCTCCTTTTCAGATGAGTATTTTACATTACTCCTTTGTTCTTGTCAAGATATTCCCATATTCAGACTAGATTTTTACCAATTTATCAGCATATATTATCCGGTTTACATTCTTCAAATGTACAGTTCTGAATCACATTTCGACCGGTCGCATCAATTCCGCCACCGCTATAGGTTGTAACGCACCGTACAAAATTGCAATTTTCAATGACTGTATTCCCACCATAAGCAAGAATACCAGCACCACTTTTACCTCTGCAATTCACAAAATGACAGTTCTTAATCTTACTTCCCTGACAATAAATTCCACCCTTCTGGCAGAAAGAAAATACACTATTCTCCACAACAGAGGCATACATATTGAAGATTCCACGCCCATCTCCTGTATTTCTTACCACACAGCCATCCATTTTAAGTCTGGTACCCTCTGCATAAAAAATACCATATTTAAGATTACCGTCAAAATCACTTTGTAATAATTCTGCACCTTTTGCTCTCTCCAGAATAAACATATCTCTACCCATAATCTGAAGCCCTCTGACTTTACAGTTGGATATCTTTAGGAATCCCTTACATTTCACAGGCTGATTCAGATAAACAAAAGCATCTTCCATTATAAGTGTTCCCGTTTCCTCTACTACAATAGGCTGATCTAGGAGTGTACTCCAAAAAATCTGATATGCTTCTTTGATTACCTTTACTTCCGGTACATTCAGATGTTGTATTACTTCCTCTCCTTTTGGATAACACTGCACACTTTCACACTGGAGAATATTCTCACCAATCTCACCCTCATAAAAGATGGAGCCGCCATATTCCACCGCCTTGCAGAAATGAAACTTACAATTTATAATCTTAATTCCACTTCTTCCATAAATAGCGCCACCTCTTTTGCCCTGACAATCATAAAATTCACAGTTTTTAACCTGCCCAATTCCGTTCCCAAGATAAATAGCTCCACCATTTCCATTGGAAAAACAATCCTCAAATACCACATGATCCATCTGAATCTTTCTTCCATTAAAAGAAATTGCTCCGCCTAAGGACCCTTTTATCTTAGAGTCCTTTATAAATAACTGTCCATTCTCCTGACAGAGGGCACTACACTGGTTTTTACATAAAAACTCACTGTCTACAATATCTACTTCTGAATAATTCTTAACCTGAATCATTGGATTGCAGTTCTTTGATTGCTTAACAAATCGGCTTCCCTGAATCCGTATTATTCCACCATCCAGCAGGATAGTTCCATGCATTTCAATCTGTGCATTGGAAATCAAAAGTGTCTGCCCCTGTTTTACAACCAAATCCTCTGTAATTACACACTGGTCTATCAAATGCATAATATTGTTCTCATCAAACATCTTATTTACAGCTTCTTTTACATAATCCAGATCAGTCATGTAATAATTAAGCTCTGCCATTGTCACTGCCATTCCCGCACGTTCCATGGCATCTACTGTCTTCATGGCTCTTATTTTATCATGCAAAAAAGCATATACAATAAATTGTTCCAACAGTCTTTTCTTATATTCACTAACAGAAAGAAGTTCCGCAAACAGATGGATGGACTCTCTTTCTTCTTCTGACATAGTATCTGCCCCCATGGAAACACTGATTAAATCCATCAAAAATAGTTCCTTCTCCAAGGGAGTCTTTAAAATACGAACTATACTGTCCACAATTCTTTTTTCATCCTGAGACATTCGAATAATCATGGTCTTTTCTTTCGCATCCAGCACAAATCCCTTGGAAAGAAGTCGTTCCAATTCGAAATTATTCAGTGCATTCACACTCTTATGAAGCCCTGCATGCATGAATACACCAGCACTATATATAATCTTATATTCTATGCTTTGAAAATAAAGAGGATGCTTTGGAGTCACCCACATTTTTTTCTTATTCTGTAGTCGTTTCAGTAAATCTCCACCCATAGAAAGGCTCCTTCCTTACATGGTAGTCCGTGACAAGAAGGTATTGTATAAAATATTCTCCTCCGGCTCACAATCTTCTAACACACAGTCCGTTACAAACTGTCCATATTTCTTATAAGAAAAATAAACGGCTGCCCCTAAAAATCCTGCTTTGCAACGTCTGAAAGTACATTGATTGATTCGTACATCTTCCATAGAATCCGAATGTATGGCGCCACCATGTTCCGCTACACACTCTGAAAACTGGCAGCCTTTTGCCAAAAGACGACTGTTACCCGAATTTTCAACAGCACCATTCTGGCAATCCTCCATAGTAACACGAAGCAGTGACATACTCTTTCCCGAAAAAGTAATTGCCCTCTCCTTACCTGCACACCTCAACTCCGAATTTCTTATAATCAGGTGTCCGCCTTCCTGTTTAATAAGGCCACACAAATAATTACCGATGATACGGGTATCTTCTATGGAAGTAACTGCACTGTTGGAAATATTAATTCCAAAGCCCCCTTCTATCTCTTTGATTTGAATACGGGATTTACGAATATCCAGCCTGCCGCCATCTACCAGGATTTTCCCCTGTAAGCTAACAGCCGCTCCGTGAATTACCAATGAACCACCGTTTCTTACTTGTATGTTTCCCTTAATAGAAGTTGGTTTATCCAAAATCAGCTTCTCCCCTGCCTCAATTACCATGCTTCCAAAATTGTCCTTAAGTACAAGAGTCGGATACATGTAAGTCAGAAGCTTAAAACTGATATAGTATCCATTTTTATTAAATTCCCTGTAAAGAGAAATCGCCATTTCCATTTCATGTTTCTGGGCACACTGCCAGAACTTCTGTAAAAAATCCTTTTCTGTCTTGGTAATTCCAAAAACCTCCATGTATACGTCCATGACTTTTTGAAAATACTCCTGCCCCCATAACGTCATAAATTCCATACGGATTAAATCAATAAAGAAGCTGTATTTCTTCTCTTTGGTATCCATGGCTTCAAAGACCTGATAGATACGATAATCAAAATCCTTCTCTACATCCTGAAGAATTCGTGTTTTATAATTCTCATGAAGACCAAGCAAATCAATAATAATCTCAAAGATAAATCTTACTTCTTTATATAACTGCTCATTTTTACAAAAGGAAGTTGCCAGACCAAAGCAATACAAATATTTGAATTCATCACTCTCTGCTTCCAACGGATGAATCCCCATTTGTATTTCACTTTTCTTTTCCTTCAAAAAGTCCAACAATGCCATACAACTTCCTCCTGCCTGTCCTTATTCGGTCAAGTTATCTGCTTTATATATCGTCAAAATCAGGACTGTTAATGAGTTCCCCCTGTTAAATAATCCTCTGCAGCAGAACCATCAAGTTCATACAATAAAGTATCTCCGTCTTTGAAATAATATTCCCTATTTGCACTATCTGTTTTTCGATATGCAAACCCTTCCAATTTCCACATATTACAATACCCAAGCTTCGCATTTTCCGCATTAATGTAGCTTAATCTTCTCTCTTCTTCTGTTATGGTCTGAATTTCAAAATTAACTAAAAGATACCCTTCTGTCAGCCAAAAATCCTCTTTCAAATCCAGACCATAATGATACTTGGCATATTCTGCTACATCAAATCCTTTTTCACAAATATGTATTTCGCTAGGCAGATAGTATTCAAAATACCATTTCTGAACCGATTTCACCACTTTTTCTTTTGACACTCCACTTGGTATTGTCTTAGTTGGTGTGTAGTTCTGACCGATATAAGTCCGAAGCTTCTCACTAATCATTATGTTTGAGAACGTATATATTTTCGCAGAAGCCGCTTTTATTTCTTCCGGTGTCTTTCCTTCCAGCCTTGCTTTCTCACTAAGCTCTGTCAGTGGAATACTGGTGTACACATCTCCTGCAGACATCGATTTCAGATTTGTGGCATCTATCGCTCCCCCCACCTTTACCAACATGCGCCGTTTGCCTTCGAAGGTTTCCGTATAGTATACATCTACTTCCTTTCGTTCCCCTGTCTCATCAATAAAATAAAACTCTGGTTTTACGTTAATGTAATCCTCCTCACCATACAGATTGCCGATAGTCGTAAGATGAAATCGCGATACATAGCCTGTTTTTTGTACTCCTGCCTTTACTTTTTCAGGATGGCTTCCATTTACCATGACAAAGGTATTCTTTTTCAAATTATCCTGTACTCCATTCTGATTCTTATCTCCAACCATAAAGGTAAGTCCACTTAATTTAAGGGACTCTTCCTTTCGAAAAACTGATTTCCATAGGGATACATCCGATATGTCATAAAGGCTAAGTCCATAAATTCGGCCGGATACTTCCACATCTACATAATCGACTGCCACATAATTCTCATATTCTACATTAGCATATTCTTCCTCGTATTTAAGCCCATTGTTCCCATCACAATTTATTGTTCTCGCCCGAAATTCTACCGTATATTCTCCTTCGTCAACCCAGACAGGAAGGTAAAATTCTGTACTATCTGCATATAAGGTAATCCACGTACCTGCCTTGTAATAAGTCTTCTCCTTGTAGACATCAAATGGAAATTTCACTTCTCTTCCAGCTGTATATTTAGCATAATCCCGGTATTGATAGCCCTTTTTCTGACTATGGTAACCAAGGGTTGGAAGTTCCACCTTAAAGCTGGTATCCAGTACGATTCCTGCAACAGACTGGTTGGGCTGTAACATCTGATTATATTTTCTTACATCTTCCACTCTTGCATCACAAACCACTGGCGTATGTACAATCACAGGATTGATGTCTTCTATATCATACTCTGCTGTTGCGCCTTCACTGTTGCTTCCATAATGACAGATTCGATTATAAATAACAGTTCCAATACTTGGGTACTCTCCATTTGCCTTACCACCTTCAATCTGAACTCCCTGCTGATACAATACATTATTTCCTATCTCTTCAGATTCCGGAATAGTTCCAGGCTTTGAAGCAGAAGTAGTACACCAGCTTCCATCCATAATAGTCTGTCCATTAAATACAAGCTTATCATTTCGAACCTCTATCATGCCAATTTCTTCTACACCAGACTGTGGTTCTTTCATGTTATTGGAATACACATTATAACTTACGACTGGTGCTTTATAATCTCCACCTGCAGTCAGATAAATCGTTTTACCTGGCAGACTTCCATTCTCTATATCTGCACCGGCTAACGCATAGACATTTAAGTCCTCTATCTTCCAATAAGAGAAGCTTCTTGTTACCGGCTGGTAGGTATCTGGCTGCTTCGTGCCATCCTCATTGGTTGCTCCTGGTATTTTTTTCTGATACGTTCGTGTTCCTGAATAATTACGAAATCGGTACTGTGTCAGATATTCTGTGGTTACTACATTTACATACTGACTCTCCGTGGTTGGAATCCCCTTTGTAGAATCAAACTGCTCATTTCCTCTTGTATCTGCCTGAATCACCCCACTGGCATAAGGTTCCTCAATCTCATATTGAATCTCTGTACTGGTGCTGGTTGCTCCCTTTTTGTATTTTCTATAAATACATACAATCTCAATACCACCGTAGGAAACATCAAATGTGCGGTTCTGCAAATTTCCTACCTCTGCCGTATACAGCCCCATATCTATTTTAGGATTTATTTTCGTGATTTTTTTATCATTTACCTTTCGATAGAAGCCATTCTTGTGTGCCGTTTCCGTATCTGACATCTTTGCCCAATGGGTGCGGAACAAATAGAAAGTCTTATTCTCATCTGCCCACTCCATAGTCATAGGAATTTTACCATTTTCAATCTTATTCCCTTCCTTAGTTGTAAATTCCCCTCGTTCGTTTACTTCACCAACCTGCACACGCTCCACCAGAATAAACTGCTTACTTTTGCGCTTCATAATAGTAAGGTATACAGGTTGCTTCTCTGCAACTGGTTCATACTCAATCGCAATGTTAAATCGATCCTTAAAATCCCCCGGGTTACGCCAAGGAGCTGCATTCATAATCTCATACAGCGTATCCTTATAACCAGATGCCGGCTTTCCCTTCTTATACACACGGAAAATACCATTTAGATAGACATATCCACCACTTTTCTTTAGGGACGCACTGTTGACTTTTGCCGCGTCAAACTGGGTGCGGACAACATCTTCGGGGAAAGTGAAGGTGGTGATTGTTTTATCCCCTACTACCACTGAAGTCTTCTGACCACTTTCCAACATAAATTTCCCCTTAGGATTCCTAGTTGGATCACCATCGCTACATATCTCATTCTTTACTGTAAATCCCTCTGTTCTCCAAGTTGTTCCGCTAGTCGCTGTGGTATCATAGGCAGTATATTTTATAATACCTTTATCCATATCAGCCTTATTAACATCTGTCTTATCTGCTGCCTCAACCCATACGACATTAAGTAACATAAATACAACCAAAAAACATCCTTTTAATAATCTTTCTTTCATTTTTCTCCTTATTTCACTACACCACCACACCCAAATAATCATATTTTATTTTATAAGTTTCCGGTTTCTGATTACCATTTACCGGACTAACTGGCACATCTACTATCAGTTCAT
>CAZRLE010000114.1:0-7026 GCA_964600705.1 uncultured Lachnoclostridium sp.
CTGTATTTGCCAATGATGGTGCTTGGATATGTATTTTCCGTTCCATTCTTTATGCTGACAGTAAAGACTTCGCAAAAGGAAGGACAGAAGGCTTCCTTAATGAAATATGTGAGAGTGGCGCTTATCTGTTATGTAGGAGTGTTGGCACTTCTCTTATTATGGAAACAGGGAAATCCGGCATTTAATTTAAGTATTACGGGTGAAAACGGGCTTTCCATTAACCTGTATACTATTGCATTTATTCTTTGCTTTGGGATTGGCTATGGTGCATATTATGCAACAGCAGATATGCCTATTCCAATGGTAGCTGACTGTTCAGATTATGAGACCTATCGTTCTGGTAAATACATTCCGGGTATTATGGGAACCTTATTCTCTCTGGTTGATAAGTTAGTATCTTCTTTATCCGCAACGGTAGTAGGTGTTGCTGTTTCGATGATTGGATTAGAAAACCTGCCGACAGCAGAAACACCATATGCACCGGGCATGAACTGGGTAGTTATCGTATTATTCTGTATCGTTCCTATGGTTGCATGGGCTCTGACTTTGTGGGCAATGAAAGGATATGAATTATCCGGACCTCGTATGAAAGAAATTCAGGAAATCAATGCAAAACGTAAAGAAGGCATTGCAAATGGTATGACGATGGAAGAAGCTATGCAGAAATGGAAATAAAAAAATTCCAGTTACTTTTTGTGAAGTAACTGGAATTTTTTTTGCTTTGTGTGACTTTTTTGCAAAATTTTACAAAAAAATCTAAAATTTTGCGAATAAAGTTTGTATTTTCATTTTAAATATAATATAATACACTTATATAAGTATAGAATTTACCAACATGGGAGGAACGAATATGGAAACAGGAATTTTACTTGAAAGTGGAACGAATGAATTAGAAATATTAGAGTTTAGAGTAGGTAACAATTACTATGGTATTAACGTAGCTAAGATTAAGGAAATTGTACCTTTTAAGGAACCAACCCCAATCCCAAATTCTCATCCATGCATTGAAGGTATTTTTATGCCTCGTGATGAGATTATCTCTATCATCAATTTGGAAAGATGCTTAAATATGGTTAGAACTTCTGGTTCTACACATACAGATATGTATATCGTTACTAACTTTAATAAGTTAAATACTGCATTCCATGTACATGAAGTTCTTGGTATCCACAGAGTTTCATGGGCGGATATTGCGACACCAGACGCAACCATCAACTCAGAAAGTACAAGCGTTGCAACAGGTATTATTCGTATAGATAACAAGTTAATCGTTATCTTAGACTTTGAAAAGATTGTATCTGATATTAGTCCTGAAACAGGTCTTAAGAGCTCTGATATTGATAAGATGGGAACAAGAGGAAGAAATAACTCTCCAATTATCATTGCAGAAGACTCTCCATTATTAGGTAAGTTAATTTGTGACTGCTTATTTAAGGCAGGCTATAATAATATTGATATGCACGGTAATGGTTTAGAAGCTTGGAATAAGTTATGCCAGCATCGTGACAGCGGTAAGATTGATGAAAAAGTTGCTTGTGTTATCACAGATATTGAGATGCCACAGATGGATGGTCATCGTTTAACTAAGTTAATTAAGGATGACCCTAAGTTAAGTCATCTTCCAGTAGTTATTTTCTCCTCATTAGTAAACGAAGAAATGAGAAGAAAGGGAGAGGCATTAGGTGCCAATGCACAGTTGTCTAAACCTGAAATTGGTATGTTAGTACATGAAATTGACAAGTTAATTGGCAATGAACAGGATTAGAGAAAATATAAGAAATAGGATAGATACAAGGATGAAATCTAGAAGTTACAAAGGATGGTGTGTTAGATGTCAGAGGAATCTTATTTAGATAGTCTGTTGAAAGACATGACCAATCAGGAGGATATTTCTCTTTCTGAAGAAGAATTGAATAGTCTTGATGTCAGCACCATTAAGGATGTTGAGCTTACTAATATCGATATTAGTGGGATAAGTTTGGATGATTTGGATATAGATGGTATTTCTGAATTATTTCTGGATAGCAGTGAGTTAGAAGCTGTGCCGGAAGAGCTGGACTTTGCCTTACCAGAAATGGAGGAAGAACCAGAAGAGCTGGACTTTGCCATACCGGAGATGGAAGAAGAGCCAAAAGAGTTGGACTTTGCCATACCGGAGATGGAAGAAGAGCCAAAAGAGCTGGACTTTGCCATACCGGAGATGGAGGAAGAGCCAGAAGAGCTTCCTCTTGCTATGACGTCAGATGAAAAAGAATCTGATGATTTTATGAATGAGGTAGATGGATTACTGGATGCATTATCTGGTGGTTTGGATTCAGAGCCTCGTCCAGGACAGAATGATGAACCGAGTAGCTTTTTCTCGTTAGATGGTCTAATGGATATGGGTGATGATGACGTTTTCTTTGATGAAGAGGATGTCAGTGCAGCAGGCGAAGAACAAGAAATTACAGATGCCGGAAGTGATGAAATCACAGATGCAGAATTTGATAATATTTTTGGTGATAGTTCGGCAGGTGGATCAGATTCTCTGGATGATGATTTGATGGATATTTTTAGTGAACAGCCAGCTTCCAAGGAAGAGCAGCCAGCTAAGAAATCAGGAATTTTTGATAAGTTGTTTGCTAATATCCATGATGCCAAATCAAAACGGGCTCATGAAAAAATGCTTTCTGATGAAGAAAAACGTGCTTTAAGAAAGAAAGAACGTGAAGAAAAGAAAGCTGCTAAAAAGGCAATGAAGGAAGATCCGGCTTATATAGCAGAACAGGAAGCAAAGAAGAAAGAAAAAGAAGAGAAAAAAGCTCAGGCGAAGGCCATTAAAGAAGCAAAGAAGAGAGAAAAGGAAGAACTTAAGAAACAAAGACAGGCAGAAGAAGAAGCGGAGGCTATGAAGGACCAAGGCAGAATTAACCGCGTTGGTGCCGCTATCGTATTTGTATGCATGGGGGCTTTTGCAGCTTCTGTTATCTTTGGAAGTGATACTTTCTCCTACAATCAGAGTGTAGCTAATGCCAGAGACTATTTTGACAATCGTGAATATACAGAAGCCTATAACGAGCTTCGTGGTGTTGAACTTAAGGGTGAAGACGTCGAGATGTATGACAAGGTTGTTACAGTTATGTATGTAAATAAGCAGCTTAATTCTTACAATAATTATTATGCAATGCAGATGTATCCGGAAGCATTGGATTCTCTCTTGAAGGGATTAGAAAAGTATGATAATTACTTGGAGGCAGCAGGGCAGCTTGGTGTTGTAGCTGATTTGAATTATGTGAAAGATCAGATTATTGTAGAGTTACAGACGGAGTTCTCTTTAAATGAGAAAGAAGCTTATCAGATTATTGATACAGTAACTCAGGAAGAGTATAGTCAGAAGGTAATTGCAGCTGCGCAAGTTGTAAAATAAGAAGTACATAGATAGGATAGGATGAAAAGGTGTTCCGAAAGGTACACCTTTTTTGGAAAGAATAAATTTCTAAAAAAGAACAAGTTTTAGCAGGAAATGCGTATGAAGTAAGAATAGCAGGAAAAAGGAGACGAAGATGGCAGCAATTGATAATGACTGGCTGGATGCCATTAGTGGAGAATTTGGGAAGCCTTATTATAAAGAGTTATTTCAATTTGTGAAAGAAGAATATGGGAAGTATGTGATTTACCCTAATTCAGATGATATTTTTAATGCTTTTCATTTTACGCCACTCAGTAAGGTAAAGGTGGTAATTCTGGGACAGGATCCGTATCATAACGTGGGACAGGCACATGGACTTTGCTTTTCGGTAAAGCCAGATGTAGATATTCCACCTTCTCTTGTAAATATTTATAAAGAGTTAGAAACGGATTTAGGCTGTAGTATACCTAATAACGGGTATTTAAAGAAATGGGCAGACCAGGGGGTTCTTATGTTGAATACGGTACTTACCGTACGTGCTCATCAGGCAGCTTCCCATCAGGGAAAGGGATGGGAAAAGTTTACAGATGCAGTAATTGAGGCGGTAAATGCACAAGACAGGTCAATTGTGTACATGCTTTGGGGAAGACCGGCACAAAGTAAAATACCAATGCTAAATAACCCAAAACATTTGATTTTAAAAGCACCACATCCAAGTCCATTATCGGCATATCGTGGTTTCTTTGGATGTAAGCATTTCAGTCAGGCAAATGCGTTTTTGGAACAGAATGGGTTAGAGAAGATTGACTGGCAGATTGAAAATATATAGAGAAAGGGGCGTTATCCATTGTGATATCGCCCCCCTTTTTAGTATAAGAGTTTATTCTTGTTTTTCGGATAAATTTTTAGAAGCAGTAGAAAGCATCAGCTTAATACGGTTTAACTGATTAACTTCACTGGCACCTGGGTCATAGTCCACTGCTACAATGTTGGCTTCTGGGAATTCCTGTCGCAACTTTTTGATAACGCCTTTGCCAACGATATGATTTGGAAGACATCCAAATGGCTGTGTACAAACAATATTTGGTACACCGGAATGAATCAGTTCAATCATTTCCCCAGTTAGAAACCAACCTTCACCTGTCTGATTGCCACAGGTTACAAAAGGTTCTGCGTATTCTGCCATTTTGGCAATAGGTACAGGAGGAGCAAAACGTTTGCTTGCTGCCAATGCATTAGAGGCAGGCTTTCTGCATTTTTCTAAAATTTCAATGACTAAGTTAGATATTATGGCATTTTTCTTGCTTTTACCAAGATATTCCGCTTTATAGTTATCGTTATATAAACCATACATGAAGAAATCAATTAGGTCTGGGCATACGGCTTCGGCACCTTCAGACTCCAATAATTCCACCAGATTATTATTGGCAAGTGGGTGGTATTTAACGAGGATTTCTCCTACGATACCGACTCTTGGTTTCTGAACATCAGTAAGGGGAAGCGCATCAAAATCTGTTACAATGCCCTGAATGTTCTTTTTGAAGGTGGCAAATGAGGCAGTCTTAATATCTTCTTGGACTTTTTTTACCCATTTCTTATGGAGGGCATTGGCTGAACCAGCCTCTTTTTCATAAGGGCGTGTACGGTAAAGTACCTTCATAAATACATCGCCGTAAACAAGGGCTTGAATAGCACGGGTAACAAGTGGAAGGTCCATCTTGAAGCCAGGATTTTTCTCGATACCTGCACTTAAGGAGATAACTGGGATATGGCTCATTCCGGCTTTTTCTAAGGCTCTTCGGATAAATCCGATGTAGTTGGAAGCACGACAGCCACCACCAGTCTGTGAAATAATAACAGCAACCTTATCTAAGTCATATTCACCGGATAATAAGGCATCCATAATCTGACCAATAACCACTAAGGATGGGTAACAGGCATCATTATTTACATATTTAAGCCCTACATCAACAGAAGACTTCTTGCTTGGCAGTACTTTTAAGTTATAACCGCAGGAATTGATTGCCGGCTCTAAAATTTCAAAATGAAGTGGAGACATCTGTGGACACAAAATTGTGTAATCCTGCTTCATTTCTTTAGTAAAGAGGACTCTGTGATGGGCGGCATCAATGGCTGTCAAAGATGCATTTCTCTTATCTCTGTCTTTTACAGCAGAAATGAGAGAACGGATTCGGATACGGGCAGCACCTAAATTGTTTACCTCATCAATTTTAAGAACGGTATATATTTTGCCCGCTTTGGTTAAAATATCACTGACTTGATCTGTAGTAACCGCATCCAGACCGCATCCAAAGGAATTAAGCTGGATGATTTCTAAGTTTTTCTGTGTTCTTACAAAGGAAGCAGCCTTGTAGAGTCTGGAATGGTACATCCACTGGTCCATAACGATAGTAGGACGGTCTACTTTACCTAAATGAGAAATACTATCTTCAGTTAAAACGGCTAGGCCATAAGAGTTAATGAGTTCTGGAATACCATGGTTGATTTCCGGATCAATGTGGTATGGTCTTCCAGCAAGTACAATGCCTTTTCTTCCGGTTTTAGCAAGGTAGGAGAGAACTTCTTCCCCTTTTTGGCTGATATCCTGACGGACAGCTTCTAATTCCTTCCAGCCGGCATCTACAGCAGCACGAATTTCATTTGCCGGGATATGGTTTTCTTTGGTAAAGAATTCCACTAAACGTTTACATAAAATGTCTTTGCTTTCAAAGGACATAAATGGATTCTGGTAGATGATAGCAGGGTTATTTAACTCTTCTACATTATTTTTAATGTTTTCCCCATAAGAGGTCACGATAGGGCAGTTGTAATGGTTTGCGGCATCGGGAACTTCCTTGCGTTCATAAGGAATACATGGGTAAAAGATGTAGCTTATATTTTCTTTTAACAGCCATGCGATGTGTCCGTGAGCCAGCTTTGCCGGATAACACTCTGATTCACTTGGAATGGATTCAATACCAAGTTCGTATATTTTATGACTGGATTCTGGCGATACAATAACACGATAGCCAAGGTTTGTAAAAAAAGTAAACCAAAATGGGTAGTTTTCGTATTGGTTTAATACTCTTGGAATACCTACAATACCACGAGTGGCTTTATCAGGTGTCAATGGCGTATAGCCAAATAATCGCTCATTTTTATATTCGTAAAGATTAGGTATATTTTCACGATTTTTTTCCTTACCAAGACCACGTTCACAGCGGTTACCGGAAATAAAGCGGCGTCCCCCTGTAAACTTGCTGACAGTCAGAAGGCAGCTATTGGTACAACCGCCACAACGAACCATAGAGGTTTCAAATTGTAGGGCGTTAATGTCTTCAAGACTTAACATGGTAGTAGGCTCACCAGTATAATGTTTTCTTGCAAGAAGGGCAGCACCAAAGGCACCCATAATACCTGCAATGTTAGGTCTTACTGCCTCACAGCCAGAAATGCGTTCAAAGCTTCGAAGAACTGCATCATTATAGAAAGTTCCACCCTGTACGACAATTTTTTTACCTAAGTCTTTAGGGTCAGTTAGCTTAATAACTTTTAGTAAGGCATTTTTTATGACAGAATAAGCAAGTCCTGCAGAAATATCCGCAACACTGGCACCTTCCTTCTGTGCCTGTTTTACT
>CAZRLE010000115.1:0-7005 GCA_964600705.1 uncultured Lachnoclostridium sp.
GAATTGGTTGGAAGAGTGCAAGAGGTAATTTGAGAGAGACATTCGAGGTCATGGAGCATATTTATTGTATTGCTGATTTGAGACACGGAATTATTGAGAATAAAATGGTATAGGAGATGATTCATTATGGATGAAAAGGATTTATTAAATGGTATAATTGACAATGCAATATGTGAGGGAGAGTACGAAGATTTTGACCATATGCTATTTGATAATTATTTTGATGAAATGATATCATTAGAAGAACTGTCGAGAATAAAAACTGATAAATATGGTGATGCTGGTAATGATTATATCTTTTTCACATTTAATAGAAATCTTGTGTTGGATATAAATGATATTGAAGAATTTGATACTGCCGAAGGTGGAGATAGAATTGATTTGTATTTTATACAGGTAAAGGACACTACAAAACTTGATTCGAATGTACCTAATAAGTTTATTGAATTTTCTTCGAATTTAATAAATGGAAAAACGACAGAACATTACAATGAAGAAGTAAATGATAATATAATACTATTTTCGAATTTGGTAAAAAAATATGCGTTAAAAGCCAAGTTTTATATTAATTTTTATTATTTTTCAAGATTCAGTAAAGAACAGTTAAAGTCAGCAAGTGATTTAAATGGAAGATTTGATACACTAAAGTCTATGTTTGATGTGCTTGATTTTGTTGAAAATGTCAAGATTAGTATTGAATCTGTTAATAGTATTGTAAAAAAGCTTAAGGAAGATAAAAAGTTTGAATATACATTTAATGAAATAGGAAAATTTGAAGCTGAAGTTAATAAAGAAGAGGGTAAGACTAATGCGATAATTGCTTTAATTCCAATAACGCAGTTCTATAATTTTATTACATATGGTGGTGATGGGCAGATTAATGATAGATTATTTGAATCCAATATAAGAGATTATAAGGGAAGAAGCAATGTTAATAAGAATATAATAGAAACTTTAAAAAGTCCTACAGAAATAGATTTTTGGTGGTTAAATAATGGAATAACTATTACAGTTGAAGATGTGGAAGAATCTAAGTCGGCAAATAAGATAAAACTTGTAAATCCTCAAGTTGTTAATGGATTGCAAACATCATATTCGATATATAATTTTTTTGCAGAAAACAGCGATAAACTTGAGGATGAAAAGAGAAAAGTATTTGTTAAGATTTTGAGAGTAGGTCAAAATAATGAAGAACAAGAACTGAATATTATAGTGGCTACCAACAGTCAAAATGAAATAAGAGATAAAGATATTCATGCAAATGATGTGGTTCAGAAAAACATTGAAGAATATTTGAAACGATATAATAAGTACTATCAGAGAAAAGATAAATATTATACTAATAGGAAGTATGCAAAAAAAGATATTGTAAAATTACCAGAAATGGCTAAATATATTAATACAATATATTTAAAGGATCCTTCATATACAAGAAATAATCCGGGAAAACTTTTGTCTGGAACAAAGTATAGGACTATATTTCAAATAGAAAATGTTAGTCAAGATTATGAGAGATATTTTAAAGCATACCAAATATACAGCAAGGTTATATCTATAAGTAAGGGCATAATCAATATAGGTGAGGATGAGTTTGAAAAAACAAATTTTATACATCATATAGTATATGTTTTGATTTGTAATAAATTTGCAAATATTAATTACAAACCAAGTGATATATATAGTATAGATGTTTCTGAAATTACAGAAGAAAAAGTAAATGACGCTATTGAGTGTCTTGTTAGTATTATAGAAGAAAATTGTATTGCTCATACCAAGATCTTAAAAACTATAAAGGAGCAGTCCTTTAATCAAATGATTAATAGTTACCTGATAAAAAAATATCGAGATTCATAAAGAGAATGTATTTACATAAGGATTTTTTCCTACTTTTTATAGTAATGAGAAGTTCTAAGGCTGTGTGGGGAGTCCTACGCATACAACATGTCTATAACACTTGCAGCACAGAATCCCTTGTATTTGGGCTTCTCTTGTTCTTATCTCTGGGAATTTATATATAACTTCTAATTATATTATTTATTAGAAATTTTGGGCGTGAATTTGTTGTTTAAAGTTGCAATAAGCCAGAAAATGCTATATAATGACAAGCGGTTATTCTATTATGGGTGGGTAATTTTGAATTTGTATAATGTATTTATATTTTTCACAGAGAGAGGATAAAATATGTTAGAAAAGATTTTCAAATTGAAAGAAAACAACACAAATGTAAAAACAGAAGTAGCAGCCGGAATTACTACATTTATGACAATGGCATATATTCTGGCAGTAAACCCAAGTATTCTTAGCGAAGCTGGTTTGGATGCGAATGCCGTTCTTATTGCAACATGTCTTGCTTCCTTTATTGGAACTGCATGTATGGCTCTTATGGCAAATATGCCATTTGCTCTTTCAGCAGGTATGGGTCTTAACGCATACATGGCATACACTGTTGTATTAGGTCAGGGAGTTTCGTGGCAGATGGCTCTTTTTGCAGTATTTGTAGAAGGAATTATTTTTATTATTCTGTCACTTACTAATGTACGTGAAGCAATTTTCAATGCAATTCCAATGACATTAAAACAGGGTGTATCCGTTGGTATTGGTTTATTCATTGCATTTATTGGTTTACAGAATGCAGGACTTAGTGTAGATGCTTCTACATTAGTTACTATTACAAGCTTTACAGAAAATTTCAATACAAAAGGAATTTGCGCTTTATTAGCAGTAATTGGACTTTTAGTTACAGCAATTCTTCATATTCGTAAAGTAAAAGGTGCTATTTTATTTGGTATCATTATTACATGGGGACTTGGAATGGTATGCCAGTTAGTTGGAATCTATGTTCCAAATCCGGAAATGGGTGCTTACAGCATGTTCCCAGCAGCTATCATCAGTACAGATTTTTCTGCATTAGGAAAAACATTTGGTCAGTGCTTTAGTCTTGATTTTAGCTCTATAAGTATTTTTAACTTTATTGTTGTAGTATTCTCATTCCTGTTTGTTGACTTATTTGATACATTAGGAACATTAATTGGTGTTAGTACAAAAGCAGATATGTTAGATGAAGAAGGTCATCTTCCAGCAATTAAACCAGCTTTATTATCCGATGCGATTGCAACTTCTGCGGGAGCAGTATTAGGAACTTCTACAGTTACAACATTCGTAGAATCTTCCGCTGGTGTTGCAGCTGGTGGACGTACAGGTTTAACTGCTATGACAACAGGTGTTTTATTCCTGTTAGCAACACTTTTCTCCCCATTATTTACATCAATTCCTTCCTTTGCAACAGCTCCTGCATTAATTTTCGTAGGATTCTTAATGTTTGAAGCAGTTGTAGACCTTAAGTTTACAGAAGACAATTTAGAAGAAGCAATTCCGGCATACCTTTGTATTATTGCAATGCCATTATTCTACAGCATTTCAGAAGGTATCTGTATTGGTGTAATTTCTTATGTAATTTTAAAAGCAGCAACTGGAAAAGCAAAAGATGTTACTCCACTGATGTACATACTTGCAATTTTATTTGTACTTAAATATGTATTCTTATAAAATGATACTAGAGTCAAAAGATAAAGTGCTTTCGTGCTTACTTAAATGATAAAATACCCTCAGGCAGTATAAGCTGTTTGAGGGTGTTTTTGCATATAATCTTATTATTCTGTATTTTTATAAAAAACTATGATAGAATTTGAGTAGATATCTGGAATTTAATTTTGCAGACAAACAGATTACAAGGAGTGGTAAATTTGGAAGAAACAAAAGCAGTTTCCAGGCATGGACAATTGAAGCATCGTCTAAAGAATCGTATAAGCGAAGAGTTATTTGAATGTATGACACCAGAGGTTCAGGAGTATTTGTTAGAGGTTGAACCAACAGATATAAAAGAGGCATATTTGTCAACTTTATTAAAGCTTCCATGGCAGGCAGACAGAAATGTAGCGTCGGTTGAGCTTCCGGTGGCAAAAAGACTTTTAGACAGCACTCATTACGGAATGATAGATGTAAAGGAAAAAGTTCTTCGTTATATGGCATGCCAAAAGCATTTAGGAACTACTTATGGAGCGGTTCTTTTACTTGTAGGGCCGCCAGGAGTTGGCAAAACTTCCATTGCGGCAGCCATTGCAAAAGCCATGGGGAGACCTTGTGTAAAGATTTCTTTGGCAGGTGTATCCGATGCCCTCTTCCTTCGCGGTGCGCAGACTCTTTTTCATAATGCAAAGCCGGGGTTAATTACAGAAGCACTTATCCGTTCCAAAAGCTTTTCTCCATTGATACTTTTGGATGAAATAGATAAAATGGGGGACTCTATTGAACATGGTGATCCGGAAAGTGTTCTTTTAGATATTTTGGATAGTGACCGTTCCAGATTTGTAGATAATTATCTTGGATTGCCGTTGGATTTATCCAATGTAATTTTTGTTGCAACAGCTAATAGTACGAAGACATTATCGCCTATTTTGCAGGACAGACTGGATGTGGTAGAGCTTCCGCCATATAAACCACAGGACAAAGTGAAGATTGTAGAAAAATATTTGTGGCCTCGTTTGATTACGGAATATCGTCTGGATTGTCTGGATTATCTTTGTGATCCACTGGAAGAGAATTTTGAGCATCCGGGAAGCTTACGTCTTTTAGAGGATGCGGTACAGGAATTGATTAAACGTTGCCCTGAAGAAGGTGTCCGTGATTTAGAAAGAATCTGCAGAAGACTTTGTGAATCTGTCATTAGTATGTATTATGCAGAAGGAACCTTAATTGAAGCAATTGATGCTGAGAATTTGGAGACTCTTTTAGAACCAATTTATTATAAATAAAATCAAATCAATTATGGAATGGAAGAATAAGTATAATACGAATGTTTGAATGTGAATTGCCCCTTTTGTTAGAGAAAAACTCTAATGAAAGGGGCAATTTATTGTTTGTTATAACCTTAATTACAAAATTTAATTTTACAAAAGTATTGACTTATATAGATAGTCGATATATTATATAGATAATCGATATATAGGTTATCTATATAATTGCTGTAAAATAAATTTATTTGCAGGGAGGAATTAACATGGCAATTGAGAAATCATTAGTATCAGGCAGTATGACAATGTTGATATTAAAGCTTTTATCAGAAAAAGATATGTATGGGTATGAAATGATTGATACATTACGCAAGCGTTCACAAAATGTTTTTGAGCTGAAAGCAGGGACCTTGTATCCCCTTCTTCATGGTTTGGAGGAAAAAGGACTTGTAACCGTATATGAACAGGAGTATACAGGCAAAGTCAGAAAATATTACAGTATTACCAAAGAAGGAAAAGGGCTGTTGGAGAAAAAGACAGAAGAATGGAAAGAATATGCCACAGCGGTTTCCGATGTTCTGGCTATGAAAAATAGTGGAAATGTTGGAAATACATCGTTTGTACTGGAGGTGTAGGATATGGAGCAGAGATGTAAAAATAAGGAAGAATTTTTAAGCATATTGCTAGAGCAGGTTCGTTGTAAGAAAGCTCATCCATTTATTGAGGAAGAAATCAGAGGACATATAGAGGAGCAGATTGATGACAATATTTCTGCAGGGATGTCAAAGGAAGAGGCAGAAAAAGCAGCGATTGCAGATATGGGCAGTCCGGTGGAGACAGGTATTTCTCTTGATAGAATCCACAGACCGAAGATGGAATGGAGTATGGTAGTGTTGATGGCGGTTATTAGTGTAATTGGGATTGCTATTCATTACATGATTATGAACGAAATGCTTTTCACTTCATCTTTTACAGAAATGAAAGCAGGAATTGTTGCCGGAAGTTCTAATTTTGCTATGTATACGGTAATGGGATTTGTTATTATGCTGGTTATCTGTCATATTGATTATACTGTAATAGCAAAATATGCAAAGGTGCTTGGATTTGTATTTTTAGCAGGTATTTTCCTCCTTTCGCCAAATATGTTCGGAAACAGGATAAATGGCAGCACAGTTTGGTTTGCAGGTTTTGGAAGTCTCAGAGTATCAATATTTTCTTTTATGATGCTTTATGTACCTTTATATGGGGCAATTATTTATAAATATTATGGAACTGGATACAAAGGAATAGTGAAATCTGTTTTTTGGATGATAGCTTCGCTTATGCTTGCAATCAGACTGCCAAGCTTGATACTGGCAGCAATTCTTCTGGTATCTTTGGGAGCGGTTTTATCGCTGGCAATCTGGAATAATTGGTTTATGCTGAAACATAGTTCTCATAAGAAAATATTAGTTGGACTTTGGGGTAGTGTGATAGGGCTTCCAATTGTTAGCCTGGGAGCAGCATATACCTTTGGATGGTTTAGTGGTTATCAATTAGACAGGGTTAGGGCATTTATAACGAATAGCGGAGATGCCAATTATCTGACCGGTCTGTTCCGAACTCAATTATCAAGCAGCCAGCTTCTTGGAAACTCTGGCATAAAAGTGGCAGGATGGATACCAGACTTCAATAGTTCATGGATTTTGGTATATCTGTCTTCTGCTTATGGAATGATAATTGCTGTTTTGGTCTGTTGTATACTGGCAGCACTGGTAATTAAGGTGTTCTCTGTAGCATTAAAACAAAAAAATCAGCTGGGTATGGTAATGGGATGTGGTAGTGGAATGGTATTTTTAATTAATTTTGCTTTAAATGTATTGGAAAATATCGGCTTATTTCCAATAACGCAGACATTTCTTCCGTTTTTCTCTGCAGGAGGCTGTGACATTGTTGTGTGTTATATGTTAATGGGGATTGTACTTAGTGTGTACCGGTATAAAAGTATTTATCCGAAATATGTGAATACGAAGATAAATTGTTTAACTACGGAAAAGAGGCAGACACAAAAAGAAGCAGCAATAGCGGCAGTTTCAGAAATTGGTCTGAATTAGATTAGGGAAATCAAGCCAGAATGGTTTGGGGATGATAGAAAACGAACCATGTTTTTTGAAATAAGGATACCGCAATCCCACTGGCTTTAGACGGTGGGTTAAGGTAGCCAAGAGTAGTGGTT
>CAZRLE010000116.1:0-6859 GCA_964600705.1 uncultured Lachnoclostridium sp.
AATTGTTGCTGGACTAGCCATATAACTTTTCATTGGTTTACCTCCTTGAAAACTTTTCAAAATTAATCGTCTTTATCATTTTTTATGTTAAAAAATACCGTACCGGGGCTTTGGTTTAGTATTTTTACACTCAAAAAAGCATGTGTGCAAAGCACATCACAATTACATATTATATTATAGTTGAATGTATCTGTCAAGTAGATTTTATGTGGTCTTTTCACTTTTTTCTACCTTTTTCCACATTAGCTTTCGTGGCAAAGATTTTTATCCACAGTATCTGCTTTAACATTCAAATCTTCCTCCTTGAATGCGATTTTCACAAGACGAAGTCCCTTTGCCACCGCAGTAGGTCCTGCCTTTTGTCTGTCTTTGGCCTCTATCATTTCTTTTACCTTCTCTGGGGGATATAATCCGGAGCCCACCTGCATCAGTGTCCCTGCAATAATACGGACCATGTTATATAAAAATCCACTGCCTTCGATATGTATTTTAATCATATCCCCTTCTTTCGTTACCTCAAGGCAGTATACAGTTCGAACCGTTTCCTTCACCTGACTTCCAGTGGAACAAAAGCTTTTAAAGTCATGCTCTCCCACGATGTAGGATGCTGCCTTTTTCATTTTCTCCAAGTCCAAATCATAATAACAGAAATGGCTGTAAAGCCTTGTAAGGGGCATATCTATCTTACCATTGTAAATAAAATACTCATAAGTCTTTCGGCTGTTACAATGTCTTGGATGAAAATCCTTGGCAACCTCTCTTGAAGTCTGCACACGGATATCTTCCGGAAGCCTCTGATTCAGCGCAAACTTAATCTTCTCTGCCGGGATTCTGGCTTCCGTATCAAATACCGCCACATTTCCCATGGCATGTACTCCGGAATCGGTTCTGCTTGCACCAATCACTGTAATGTCTTCCTTCAAAAGTTCTGAAAGATGCTTATTTAGCATTTCTTCAATTGTAATTCCATTAGGCTGTACCTGCCAGCCACAGTAATTCGTGCCATCGTAGGCAACTTCAAGCATTACACGCTTCATTGCTAACTTTCCTTTCCTCTAAAATGGGATAAACGTTACCACTGCCCATAGTAACGCTACATACCCTGCTAACACAAGATATGCCTTTTTATCTCTTGCCTTATACTGAAGCAGCATCATCTTTGTTCTTCCCTCACCGCCATGATAGCATCTGGCTTCCATTGCCATAGCCAGATCATTGGCACGACGGAATGCAGAAATAAATAATGGAACTAATAGTGGAATTAAACTTTTGGCTTTCTGAATCAGTCCGCCACTTTCAAAATCGGCTCCTCTTGCAGTCTGCGCCTTCATAATCTTATCTGTTTCTTCTAACAAAATTGGAATAAAACGAAGTGCAATGGACATCATCATGGAAATTTCATGCACCGGCATTCCAAATTTCTTCAAAGGACTCATCACATGCTCAAGCCCATCTGTCAGACGGTTTGGTGTCGTCGTAAAGGTCATAAGTGATGAACCGATAATCAACAGAATCAGTCTTACAGCCATAAATACTGCTGTTTCTACGCCTTCCATTGTAACCTTCAAAAACCCTGCCTGAAACAACACATTCTGTCCCGGAGTCAGGAATAAATTAAATCCCGCTGTGAACAAAAGCAAAAATACAATCGGCTTCAAACCTTTTACAATATATGAAAATGGCACTTTGGAAAACTTAATTACCAGTGCAAGAAATGCTCCAGCAATGAGATATCCTACCACACTCTTAAATGCAAATAATGAAATAATATAGACAGCCGTTGCAGCCAGCTTAGTCCTTGGATCCATTTTATGAATCTCCGACTCGGCAGGATAATACTGTCCAATTGTAATATCTCGAATCATACTACCTCCTTGTTTTTCGAAGAAAAATGCGAGTCCTCTGACGAGCAGAGGTAGCACCTCCTTGTTTTTCGAAGAAAATGCGAACCTTTGTGAGCAGAGGTAGCACCTCCTATTTTATAATTCCTTTTTTCTTCGCACACGCTATAATTTCCGCACAAGCTTCCTCAACAGTGATTGCATTTGTGCTTACCTCTATACCTTTTTCTTTCAACTCATTCATCACATAAGTAACCTGTGGCGCTGCCAATCCTATTTTCTCTAATTCCTTGTAATTCTTAAAAACTTCTCTTGGCACATCGTCATACATAACCTGTCCTTTATCCATCACTATCAGACGGTCAACGTATTTTGCCACATCTTCCATGCTGTGTGACACAAGAATAACCGTAATATTTCTTTCCTTATGAAGCTTTGCTATCTGGTCAAGAATCTCATCTCTGCCCTTTGGATCAAGACCAGCGGTTGGCTCATCAAGAATCAGAACTTCTGGCTGCATGGCAAGAACACCGGCAATCGCCACTCTTCGTTTTTGTCCGCCGGACAAATCAAATGGAGATGCATCTAACAAATCTTCTCCAATTCCAACCTGCTTTAATGCCTCAAAAGAACGCAAATCCACTTCCAGAGCAGGCAGTCCCAGATTCGTCGGTCCAAATTTTACATCTTTAATAATTGTTGTTTCAAAGAGCTGATGTTCCGGGTACTGGAATACTAGTCCCACCTTACTTCTAAGCTCTTTCATATTGTAATCTTTATCGTAAATATCCTGTCCATTATAATAAATACTTCCACTGGTAGCCTTTATTAAGCCATTCAAATGTTGTGTCAGTGTCGATTTACCAGAACCGGTATGCCCAATCAGTCCGATAAACTCACCATCACGAATCTGAAGACTTACGTCTTTTAATGCGTGTTTTTCATAGGCAGTTCCTTCGGAATAGACATAATTTACTCTATCTAAAATAATTGCCATTTTATACTCCATTTCTAGCATAGCCATTTCTGCAATATGCTGTCTTCTGCCGCTTAATTTAAGACTGCTTCAATGCTGTCTGTCAGTTCTTCTATGGTTAAAATGCCATCTGGAATCGGAAACCCCTTCTGCTTTAATTCATGCGCCAGTAAAGTCACCTGTGGTACATCCAGACGATACTGCTTTAATTCCTCTACCCTTGAGAAAATATTTCTTGGTGTTCCTTCCATTACTACTTTGCCACCATCCATCACAATGACCTTGTCCGCATGAACAACTTCTTCCATGTAATGAGTAATAAGAATTACCGTTACTTTTTCTTTTTTATTAAGTTCTCTGATGGTGCGAATTACTTCTTTACGACCATTGGGGTCTAACATGGCTGTCGGCTCATCTAATACGATACAAGCCGGTTTCATCGCCATAATGCCAGCGATGGCAATTCTTTGCTTCTGTCCGCCCGATAATTTATTAGGGGAATGCTTGCGATATTCGTACATACCTACCGCCTTCAGACTTTCCTCTACTCTTGCCCAGATTTCTTCCGTTGGAACCCCTATGTTCTCCGGTCCAAATCCAACATCTTCTTCTACCATATTGGCAATAATCTGGTTGTCCGGATTCTGAAATACCATTCCGGCAGTCTGACGAATCTCCCAAAGCTTATCATCATCTGTGGTATCCATCCCATCAACCCATACCGTGCCTTCTGTTGGCACCAGAATGGCATTCAAATGCTTTGCCAATGTGGATTTGCCAGAACCATTATGCCCTAAAATGGCGATAAAATCACCCTTTTCAACCGAAATATCTACCTCATCAATGGCACGGTTGATGCTTTCTACATTGCCTTCTTCATCACGGCGAATATATTCAAATATTAGCTTACTGGTATCTATAATTCCCATGCCTTCCGAATCCTTTCTGTTCTAAGTCTTATCATTTTATTCTAATCCAACTCTGGTTAAATGTAAAGAAAAATGGATTTGGAATTTGACTTCGACCAAAGAATAGCTGCGATTAGTGAAGTTCATTGAAACTTTGTTTGATATATGATAATCTCTTAGTAATTGATATGAAAATTTTGAATTTTAAAACGAGGTATGAACAATGAAATTAAAAAACATTTTGATAGTCGTTAAAGATATTGAAAAGTCAAAACAATTTTATCATGACTTGTTTGGTCTTGATGTGGTACTTGACAGTGAGGGAAACATGATTTTAACAGAAGGTCTTGTACTTCAAGACGAAAAAATCTGGAAAAACTTTTTGGAGAAAGATATCATTCCAAAAAGCAATGCTTGTGAATTGTATTTTGAAGAACCGGATATAGAAGCTTTTGCTGAGAGGTTAGAGAATTTATATCCTTCCATTGAATACATTCATCGACTCAAAGCACATAGCTGGGGACAAAAAACAGTCTGTTTTTACGATTTGGATGGCAATTTGATTGAGGTTAGAACACCTATGTAATTCCAGAAATTAAACACAGGAGCGAATAATTATGTTACTTCAAACCGAACGATTAACTATCCGTCGTATCAAAGAGTTTTCAATATTAGAGAAAATGAACATGAAATCGGCTACTGCTTTCACTCCGATTACCATGGAAGTGGTATTTTCGAACTAGAGATAAAATAATTTTAAGGAGGATATATACTATGAACAAAATTTGTAACTTTTTAAAGGAAGCGGGCGTTTATTACCTTGCAACAGTAGAAGGCGACCAGCCTCGTGTACGTCCATTCGGAACAGCAAACATTTATGAAGGAAAGCTTTACATTCAGACTGGCAAAAGTAAACCGGTTTCTAAACAGCTTACCGCTAATCCAAAAGCTGAAATCTGTGCTTTTAAAGATGGTGTATGGCTTAGAGTTGCCGGAGAACTGGTAAATGACGACAGCATAGAAGCTAAGAAATCTATGTTAGATGCATACCCAAATTTAAGAGGTATGTATAACGAAAACGATGACAACACACAGGTTCTCTATTTCAAAAGCGGTGTAGCTACTTTTAGTTCCTTTACTGCACCGGATGAAGTTATTGAATTCTAAAGCACAACTAAAAAAGGACTGAATCCTGTCCGTTCGAAGTGTTCCGTTTGCCAAGGCGTCAGCTCCACTTCCACATATAAAAGAAACCCCGCTAAGTGATTGCACTTAAGCGGGGTTGTTAGCATTATGGTTCGAATTAAACTAATTCAATAAGAACTTCCATAGCTGCATCGCCTTTACGCTGTCCGATCTTAACGATTCTTGTGTATCCACCGTTACGATCAGCGTATTTTGGAGCGATTTCGTCAAATAATTTAGCAACTAAATCTACTTCTTTAACGTCTTTCTTCTTACCTTCAGCAGATGCTGTCTTTACTGTGTAAAGAACTTTGTTCATCTGACGTCTAGCATGAAGACGGCTTGGTTTGTCTTTTTTGATTTCTTTCTGAACTTCATCATAAACAGTAACTTTCTTACCATCTACAACTTCTTTCACTCTCTTACCATCTTTATCTTTACGAGCAACTTTTGCTGTAACTGTAACTGTTTCGAAATTATCTTTTTCTCTGACAGCTAAAGCGATTAAGTGCTCAGCGATGCTGCGGATTTCTTTTGCTTTTGCTTCTGTTGTAACAATTTTACCATTGTTAAGTAAAGCTGTAACCTGGTTACGAAGTAAAGCTTTTCTCTGGCTAGCTGTTCTGCCAAGTTTTCTATATCCTGCCATTACTATTTCCTCCTATATCGTTATACGAAATATCAGATTATTCATCACTTAAGTTAAGTGATAAACCTAATTCTTTTAATTTTGCAAGTACTTCTTCTAATGATTTACGTCCAAGGTTTCTAACTTTCATCATATCTTCAGAAGTTCTGTTGGTTAATTCTTCAACTGTATTGATACCAGCTCTCTTTAAGCAATTGTATGAACGAACAGATAACTCTAATTCGTCGATGTTCATCTCAAGAACTTTTTCTTTTTCATTGTCTTCTTTTTCTACCATGATTTCTGCTGTCTTGGCATTTTCAGAAAGGTCAATGAATGAATTAAGATGTTCGCTAAGTACTTTCGCTGCTAAACTTACTGCTTCATCTGGTTCTAATGTACCGTTTGTGAATACGTCTAATGTAAGTTTATCATAGTCTGTAATCTGACCAACACGAGTATTCTGAACTGTTAAGTTCACACGTTCCACTGGTGTATAAATGGAGTCTACTGCAATTACACCGATTGGAAGTTCATCGTTTTTGTTCTTGTCAGCAGAAACGTAACCTCTACCCTTTGTAATTGTAAGTTCCATGTATAACTTGCAATCAGGACCGCCACTTAATGTAGCAATCACTAAATCTGGATTTAAGATTTCAATATCCGGATCTACTTGAATATCTCCTGCAGTTACAACGCCTTCGCCTTCAAACTCAATATAAGCTGTCTTAGGCTCATTTGTTTCACATGTATTCTTAATCGCCAAGCTCTTGATGTTCATGATAATCTCAGTAACATCTTCCTTTACTCCAGGAATTGCACTGAATTCATGAACTACGCCTTCAATCTTAACCTGACTTACTGCAGCGCCTGGCAATGATGACAGCATAATTCTTCTCAAAGAATTACCCAAAGTTGTACCGTATCCTCTTTCAAGGGGTTCTACTACAAAACGTCCGTATTTTTTATCTTCAGAAATTTCTGCGATCTCAATTTTTGGTTTTTCAAAATCAAACACTACTGGACCCTCCTTTTGGGATTATGCTATATTTTTTTATTTATCTGCTTACCTATCGACTATTTTTATTTGCTGTATAATTCGACGATGAGCATTTCATTTACAGGAACATCAATCTGATCTCTTGTTGGGATTTCCTTAACAACACCAGAAAGATTTGCATGGTCAGCTTCTAACCAAGCAGGAACTAATCTTCCGTCTGTTACTTCAAGGATATCTTTATATCTCTGAGCTGATTTGTATTTTTCAGCGATTTCGATAACGTCACCAGCTTTTACCTGGTAAGAAGGAATGTTGATTGTC
>CAZRLE010000117.1:0-6738 GCA_964600705.1 uncultured Lachnoclostridium sp.
CTAAAGCCGCTGAAAAAGCGATGTTAAGTATTGAAGAATTCCAACTTCAAATGCAAAACAACGGATACAAATTATAATTATACACTGTGAAATCCCCTATATTCACAGTACACTAAACCAAACTAAATCCCCTACCAGAATCTAAAATGATATCCAGTAGGGGATTTTTACAATATTACGTTTTACAATTATATTTCGCTATTTACTGAATATATTTTTTCACAAGGAGATTTTCATGAAAGTTGTTGGTCTAATTACAGAATATAATCCCTTTCATAACGGACATAAATATCATATTGAAAAAGCAAAAGAAATTACCGGAGCTGATTATGCTGCAGTTGTTATGAGCGGTAATTTCGTGCAGCGTGGCACTCCTGCCATCATTGACAAATATACCCGTACTGAAATGGCATTAAAAATGGGAGCTGACATGGTATTTGAGCTACCTGTTCACTTTGCCTGTGCCAGTGCGGAATACTTTGCCTTCGGTGCCATAAATTTATTGAATCAGTTAGGATTTGTGGATTCTATCTGTTTTGGCAGTGAAGCTGGAGATATTACAATGTTAGATACTATTGCTGCTATTCTCGCCAATGAACCAGAAGATTACAAAGAGATTTTAAACACATACTTAAAGAAGGGACTCTCTTTCCCTAATGCCAGAGCTCTCGCCTTAAAAGAGCATTTAATAAAGAATAACATCTTTACCTTAGAACAAAACAACGAACTGGAAACACTCCTATCCTCTTCCAACAACATTCTTGGAATTGAGTATTTAAAGGCCTTAAAGCAGTTAAACAGCCACATGCTTCCATATACCATAAAAAGAGAAGGTTCTGCTTATTCTGACAGCACCTTAAATACAGACCATACAGAATTTTCCTCTGCTACTGCTATCCGCAGTATATTGGAAGAACATAATAATTTGGAATCTCTAACCTCAACTGTTCCTTCTGAAGTTATGGATTTATTTGAAGCAAACTACCAAAAGTCCTTTCCAATATCCGAAAACGACTTTTCCAACATGCTTTATTACAAGCTTCGCACAACACCTTTGGAGCAGTTATCCTATTACGGTGATATATCAGAAGAACTTTCATACCGCATGAAAAACCAGCTCTCCTCTTATGAGGATTGGCAGCAATTTGCTCTAACCCTAAAAACCAAACAAGTAACTTTGACACGCATCAACCGCTGTCTGTTACACCTTCTACTAGAACTGCCAAAGCCAACGAAAGAGCTTTACTTTATCCGACTTTTAGGCTTTCGTAAAGGTGCAAGTCACTTACTGAAACAGGTACCGGAAAATAGTGTTCCTATCATCACCAAACCTGCTCATGGTAACAATTTACTTACCGGAACTGCCAAAGAGGTTTTTGATAAAGAAATTTTTTGTTCGGATTTGTATAATCAGGTGGTATATTCTAAATTTGGAACTCGAATTGCTTCGGATTATCAGCATCCACTTGTAATATTGTAACTCTTTACTACAAAGTTGACTCCGTTGTGCATACCATAAAGAAACTTACTTAGACCGTTTCCTTTCTCCTTATTGATGGAACGGTCTATTTTTATTCTTCTCATCATACACTAAACCAACACATCCTTCATTTGAGGCACATTGCTATGACCAAACACCGTTTTCAGACTCTTTTTACCCTCCTTTGCCTTGCCTTATTGTTTCTCTTTCCTTCTGCATCTTTTGAGGGTGCCAAAAAAGGACTTCTTCTTTGGTTTAATGTTGTTCTCCCTACCCTGCTGCCTTTTTTAATCTTTTCCAATCTTTGTGTACAACTTCATATCACCCAGACTTTTTCAACATTCTTATACCCTGTTTTAAGACATCTTATGCCTATCAGTCCTGACGGCTGTTATCCGATTGCCATGGGGCTGTTATCCGGTTATCCTATGGGGGCAAAAGCCTGTGCAGATATGGTTAATACCGGAAAAATTTCTATCAAAGAAGGACAATTCTTACTTTCCTTCTGCAACAATGCTAGTCCCATGTTCTTACTGAACTACTTATTTCTACAATCCTTACATATCACTAGGCATCTTCCTGTTCTTATGGGAATTATGTTTGCATCAAGCCTGTTATGCGGTTATCTCTATCTTTTACTTCATCCAATAAAACACAAAAAAGAAGCTTCTGCTGCCATATCTGACAACGAAGCTTCTTCCTATCCAACTTATTTCCAGATTCTCGACCGTTCTATTATGAATGGTTTTGAAATCATTACAAAAATTGGTGGCTATATTATTCTCTTTTCCCTACTTGCCAACCTGATTTGCACCTATGCCCCTTTTTCTGAACTCATCAACGCAATCCTCATTGGCGTATTAGAAATCACAACGGGTATTCAGTATATCTCGGACTCTTCTCTTACCTTTCCGGTAAAGCTTTTACTTGCCACAGCCCTCTCGGCTTTTGGCGGGCTCTCCAGTGTTGCCCAGACCGGAAGTGTCCTCCTTCATAGCCCTTTAAAACTGGCTACCTATGTAACATACAAGCTTTTAAACAGTATTATCTGCTTCACCGCAATGTATATCTACCTAAACATCCTTTAAAAAGGTATTTTCATCAAAGCCAAACTCATCTCTGTGCTTTTCAGCTTCCATTCCTGCAAGGAATGCATCTACTTCTTCTTCTGAAGTTGCAGGACCAGCCTGTGCGTACTGGTCATCCATATTTTCTACGTTAAGCTCACTACGGTTACTCTTAACAATTTCTAGATTTGCTCTTAATGTCTCAGTTAAACCATGGTAATGCTCCATTGATGCATTATAAGCATTTTCAATGCTTATTTCTGCCGCCTTTAACAAGTCATTTGTATACAAAAGGGCATTCAGACGAATCTGGTCTGCTTCCTGATTAGCCTGTGCAAGTACACGATTGGCCTCTTCTGTTGCCTGAGTCACCACTTCTGTAGCCTGAGCAAATGCCTGCTGCATGATATCTGTCTCATTAATCATGCTCTCAGCTCTCTGTCTTGTTTCTTCCATCATAAGAGCAACCTTATTTTCTGCATCTGCTAAAATAGCATCTCTATTAGCAATTACTTTTTTGTAACGCTTTACTTCTTCTGGCGCTCTCATGCGAAGCTCATCTAACAAATCGTATAATTCATCTTTTGGAACAACTACCTTTGTAGATGACAATGGCTGCATCTTGCAGTTTTCAATAAATTCATAAATATCTTCTATGGACTGTTCAATTCTGGTTGTACCCATATATACTCTCCTATCTGTCCTGTTTTTTACTTCTTATCTTGCTATAAATTGTATCAATAATAACTTCCGGTACAAACTGGCTGATATCTCCACCATAGGATGCAATCTCCTTCACAATACTGGAGCTTAAATATGCATATTGTGTACTGGTTGTTAGAAATACCGTATCCACCTTTGGATTCAGCTTGTTATTCGTCTGTGCAATCTGAATCTCATACTCAAAGTCAGTTACAGCCCTTAAGCCTCTGACAATGGCATTCGCGTGAACGATTTCAGCATAATCCACTAATAATCCGTTAAAAGCCGCAACCTCAACATTGGGAATATCCTGCGTTACCCTCTTAATCATTTCCACCCTTTCTTCTGCTGTAAAAAGAGCATTCTTCCCACTGTTATTCAATACTCCAATGTATAACTTATCAAATAACTTAGAGGAACGATTGATTATATCCAAATGACCGAAAGTAATCGGGTCAAAACTTCCCGGATAGATGCCTATTTTCATGCAACTCACCTCTTATATTAGTCTGTCTCTATTGCTATCATGTTCTTTTCAGTGTCTGCTTAAAGCAACACACATCTTATTCTAGTTTATCTCAAAATACCATTTATTTCAATAGAAAATTTTACAGGCATAAAGATAACAGGATAAGGGGGTAGTATAGAGAAGCATTGGACGACTCAGCCACGCTTTTAGTCCATGCTCGCTATACTACCCCCTTATCCGTACGTCAGTCTTTCACCTTACGGCTGAAAAATTACTTCCCAGCCATCTGCTCTTCCTGCGCTTTTATCATTTTCTTAACCATCATACCGCCAACGCTTCCGTTCTGGTAAGAGGTCAAGTCCCCGTTATACCCTTCTTTTAAAGGTACACCGATTTCAGCAGCGACCTCCATTTTGAATTTATCCATAGCCGCCTTGGCTTCCGGAACTTCTACTCTGTTTTTGCTACTCATAATAAACTCCTCCATTCATTTTCAAGCCATACTATAAAGTATTTTTTAAAAACTTGTGTTGTTGTTTGTTACGGTAATAGTATATGTAGATTCTCACAATCTACACTAGCAATTTTTAGTAATTACAAGAACAAATCTTCTGCATATACCGAAAGTTTTTTACGAAGTCCAGCATACTTTTTAAGCATCAGCTTCACTTCATTGTCTGTAATAGCCTTTACTGCTTCATTTGCCTGCTGTAAAATAACCGCATCATTAAAAACATCTGCCATTTTAAATTCCAACATGCCACTTTGACGAATGCCAAACAAATCTCCGGGTCCTCTGCTTTTTAAATCTTCCCTTGCTATATAAAAACCATCGTTTGACTGGTTCAGAACCTCCAAACGTTCTTTTGTTTCTTTATTGTGGGCATCACTAAATAAAATACAATAAGACTGGTGCTCTCCTCGTCCAACACGTCCCCTTAACTGGTGAAGCTGGGCAAGTCCAAAGCGTTCTGCGTTCTCTATCATCATTACCGTTGCATTTGGCACATTAACTCCTACCTCCACAACTGTTGTAGATACCAAAACATGGGTTTCTCCTTTTGCAAAACGTTCCATAATGTCATTTTTCTCTTTTGCCTTCATTTTTCCATGAAGATATTCTATCTGAACAAATGGAGGCAATACAGTCTTTAACTTTTCCGTATAATCAATAACATTTTCTGCCTCCATAGTTTCGCTCTCTTCTACCATCGGACAGATAATATATGCCTGTCTGCCACTTTGTATTTCTTTCTCTAAGAAACGATAGGCAGTGGGATGATAATTGTCATTAACTACACAATTCTTTATTGGTAAACGATTGGCTGGTAATTCATCGATTACCGACAAATCCAAATCTCCATATAATATAATTGCCAGGGTTCTTGGAATTGGTGTTGCGCTCATAACCAGAATATGTGGTTCATTCCCCTTTGCAGACAGATTTTCACGTTGTCTTACTCCAAAACGATGCTGTTCATCGGTAATAACCAATGCAAGCTTATCATATTCTACCTTTTCCTGTATCAGTGCATGCGTTCCAACAATTACATCCACCTCATGATTTTTGATACGTTTATAGGCTTCTTTCTTCTCTTTTGCAGTCATGGAGCCAACCAGCAATTCACATTTTACATCAAATGGAGAAAGGACTTCTGTAAGGCTTTCAAAATGCTGCTTCGCAAGAACTTCCGTTGGAACCATAATCGCACCTTCACAACCATTCTTTGCAGTAAGTAAAAGTGCAAGTGCTGCAATAATGGTCTTACCAGAACCTACATCCCCTTGAATTAGACGATTGGCAACCGCTCCGCCTGTCATATCCTGTTTAATATCTTCCCATACCCTTTTCTGTGCCTTTGTCAGCTCATAAGGAAGGGCTTTCATCATCTGATTACACTCTTCCCTATCCTCCATCACATGGCCGGATGCCTTCTTATGCTTTTCTGTCTTAATCTGCTCAATGGCAAGATTGAACAAGAAAAACTCATCAAATACAATTCGTCTCCTGGCTTCAATGACTTTTTCCATATTTTTCGGGAAATGAATTTCACGAATCGCAGTTTTATAATCAATTAACCCATATTCCTTACGAATCTCCAGTGGAAGGTAATCTCCTGTCAAATCCACCTCTTTCAGGACCTGTGTAATTGCCTTGGTTACCGCATTATTGGTAAGTCCGAAGGTAAGAGGATACACTGGCTGCAGGGCATGAAGCTTATTCACATACTCTTCTTTCGAAAGAATCTTTGGCTGTTCCAGTACAAAGGTATTATTCTTTCTTGACACCATGCCTCTTAGAATATAATGAGTTCCCATTTTTACGGTATTCTTAAGAAATGGCATATTAAACCATGTTACCATAATATCTCCAGAGTAATCCCTTGCCCTCCCTGTCAAAATGGTCAGATTACGAACTTTCTTAACCTGCAAAGCTGCCACAAGGCTTACTTCGAAGGTGGCCACCTGTCCTACTCTTGCTTCACTGACCGGAATAATCTCCTCAAAAGCATCATACCCTCTTGGATAATGCTCCAGCAAATCCTCCACCGTAAAGACATCCATCTTGGCAAAGAGTTTTTCTGTTTTTTCTCCAATTCCTTTTATAATCCCTATCGAATTTTGCAGTTCCATATATCACACCCCTTTTAACCAAAACATACATTCGGTTGATATGTATAAAATCAGGGTGTCCGAAAACACCCTAACCTTATTCTATATTATAATACTCTACGCTTATTCTACAGATAACAGATAATAGTAAATTGGCTGACCACCTGCATTTACTTCGACATCTGCATCCGGATATTTTTCAGAAATCATTTCAGCTAATGCTTCTGCATCTTCTTCTGTTACATCTGCACCATAGTATAAGCTGATTAATTCGCTGTCTTCATCTGCAAGACAATCAATTAACTCTAATGTTGTATCAACAAGCTCTGGACCTACAGCTAAAATACCTGTACCGCCAATGCCCATCATATCATTTTCTTTGATTGTCTTACCATCAATGCTGGTAT
>CAZRLE010000118.1:0-6635 GCA_964600705.1 uncultured Lachnoclostridium sp.
GCTTCATCCCAAGGTACTTCCATAACTGCTACTGAGAATTCAGCATCTTTTTCCTTATGGAATCTTAAGAAATCACTGTAGTCCTGTTTACAAATCTGGTCACCAGAAAGAATAATTACATATTCAGGATCATATCTTTCGATGAATGCAAGGTTCTGGTAAATCGCATTGGCTGTACCCTTGTACCAGTCAGAACCTGATGCCTGCTGATATGGTGGTAATACATGAACACCACCATTGAGACGGTCTAAATCCCAAGGCTGTCCATTACCGATGTACTCATTCAGTACTAATGGCTGATACTGTGTTAAAATACCTACTGTATCAATTCCAGAATTCACGCAGTTCGACAATGGGAAATCGATAATACGATATTTGCCGCCAAATGGAACTGCTGGTTTTGCAAGCTTCTGTGTCAATGCATATAAACGTGATCCCTGACCACCTGCAAGAAGCATTGCTATCATTTCTTTACCCATAACGCTTCCTCCTAAAATATATTATTAAGTTCAAATTTATTAATACAAGCTTATGTTATTAATAAAATGGCTATTACACTAATTATAAAACATTGGAGATTTTTATACAATACTTTTTGAAGGATTTTAACACATTTTTTCAGTTATTTTGTCGCATTTTTTCTTTTCATATATAAAATTACTATTCACAATGCACAACCAAATATTTCCATCTCTTGTTATCATAGTAAAATAGCACAACAGGAATTTTAACCTGTCTATGTCAGGCTTCTTCCCTCCCCTTGCGTTTTGTGATATACTCTTTTCAATCTACAAAATGAGGTACTTAAGCTATGAAGTATATAGAAAAACATCCAATGATTATGATTGTAGTTGGTGTAACTGGCATTTCTTTGTCTGCCATTTTTGTAAAATTTTCTCAGGCTCCATCGGCTGTTACGGCTGCCTTTCGCCTGTTATGGACCGTGACTCTCATGACTCCGGTTGTATTTGGAAAAAGGGAAGTTCGTGAAGAGTTATTGCATATTGACAAGCAGACTTTTTTCTTAAGTGCTTTTAGTGGTTTATTTCTGGCGATTCACTTCGTGCTGTGGTTTGAATCTCTGGCACACACTACGATAGCAAGCTCTACCACTATTGTGTGTACAGAAGTAATATGGGTTTCTTTGGGATTCTGCCTATTTTTGAAGGGAAAATTATCCCCTAAAGCTATCCTTGCAATTGCCATTACATTACTTGGAAGTGTACTGATTGCCTATTCTGACTCCTTTAGCGGCGGTTCTCATTTTTATGGAGATATGCTGTCCTTGCTGGCTGCCATAGCCGTTGCCGCCTACACCCTAATCGGAAGAATTGTAAGAAAAAAGGCATCCACATCCGTTTATACTTATATTGTATACTTCGTTTGTGCTGCCATTTTAGTTGTGCTTTGTATGGTGCAGGGACATGATTTATTCCATTCTGACTATGGTATTAGCGCTATCATCGTTGGATTATTATTGGCTGTTTTTTCAACCATATTAGGACATAGCATATTTAGCTGGTGTCTTAAATATTTTTCGCCTTCTTTTGTATCCGCCTCCAAGCTGTGCGAACCCGTAGTAGCTGCTATTTTTGCAATTTTTCTATTTCAGGAAATACCAAGCGTATGGCAGATAGCAGGCGGTATCTTGATACTGGGCGGGGTACTATATTATTCCAAAATTGAAAATATGGAAAACACTTAACATAAGATATGCCCGCTGTTTTTCAGCAGGCATTTTTTATTTATTCCCCAACTGCCAAAATGCAACTGCACTGGCTGCTGCCACATTCAAGGAATCTACCCCATGGGACATTGGAATTTTAATTGTATAGTCACAATCTGAAACAGTAGTATCTGCTAATCCGTCTCCTTCTGTTCCAAGAATAATAGCAAGCTTAGCTTCTGCCATAACCTGTGGATTATCAATCGAGACAGAATTATCAGTTAATGCCATTGCCGCTGTTTTAAAGCCCAATTTCTGTAACTGCTTCACTCCATTTACTTCCCAGTCTTCCATATCCTCTCCGATATAAGTCCAAGGTACCTGAAACACAGTTCCCATGCTCACACGAATAGCACGACGATACAATGGGTTGCTACACGCAGGAGTTAACAACACCGCATCCATATTAAGAGCTGCTGCGGAACGGAAAATCGCCCCTACATTGGTTGGGTTCATAACATTTTCAAGTATTGCAACACGCTTTGCCCCTGCACACACTTCTTCTACCGTTGGAAGCTTTGGTCTACGCATCGCACAAAGCATCCCTCTTGTAAGCTGAAATCCCGTAAGCTGCGTCAGTACTTCAAATTCCGCCGTATAAACCGGAATATCTTCACAACGAGCAAGAATCTCCCTTGCTTCTCCCTCAATATGCTTCTTTTCCACCAAAAAAGAAATCGGCTCACAGCCTGCATCTAAAGCACGCTCAATTACCTTTGGACTTTCAGCAATAAACAGTCCTTTCTCAGGTTCATGACGATTGAGAAGCTGATTTTCTGTAAGGCGGGCATATACATCTAATTCTTCCGCTTCAAAATTAGTGATTTCTATAACATTTGACATTAATAAACTCCTTATTATTGGTCTGTTTTTAAAATAGTTTCGACTTCATCAACAGATATTTTCGCAATTTTTGCAATTTGCTCTATATCCATACCATTCTCATGCATAGATTTCACAATATCCGCTCGCTCTTCGATTTTCCCTTCATTCCTACCATCTTTCTTTCCATCATAGTAAATAGACATACCAAAACCTTTCATTTTCGATACCTCCTGTTCTACTTCGTCTCCTTGAAAGTCAATATACCTACTTAACATTTCCTTTTTATTTTCGTGTTCATAAAAAAATGCATTCAAAAAGCCTATCAATTCATTTTCTCCCTCATAATCCTTGCTCCCCAACCTAATAATAACCAATGAAAGCAAATCATAGTCTTCCTCCTTGATATACTCATCATTTATTCCTATATTTTTTGTATTCTTAAATTCATAAAACGAAATACTATTTTTTTCCCTCAAAGGAATATTGTCCTTACATATCCAAATACTATAGCACTTCTCTAATGCCGCATAATTAGTCTGCTCTGTAATGACTGGCGGAAGCTGAGATGATAAGCTTCTTGTCAAATAATAAACACTGATGTTTTTTCCCCAGATATCTTAAACTCTGAATGTTCTAACTTTACTCTGTTTGTTCTTCCAGGTGACACTTCCTTCTCTGTTTCTGAAACTTCTATATAAGAGCAAATATCCTCTATACTCATGTTTCTAAATTCAGTAGTAACGTGTTTCAAAAGGTATGCCAGTACCTTTACATTCCGTAACATCTCCTGACCGGCAGCATCAAACCCCTTCGCTTTTTCTGAAAGCTCTAAATTACTTTCCAATTCATAATCACTTTTGATTCTTTCTCTTACCATTCATTGTCCTCCCTTATTATATCACAATATAAGAAAAGATGATAGATTTACGCACAATTTTCTTTTGTGATATTCATTTTAATTTTTGTCGGAATCACTGACGATATGCCTTGAATCCAGAAATTTTAATAACAGAAGAAATCTATCAAAGATATATAGTAAAACTTCTTACTATAGGACTAAAGTATACTATTATACACTCCAAAATTCCATTTGTATTTTTCACAAATAAAAATATAATTTTTAGCATTTTTATACAAATCCTATTGAAAAAATTCTCAAATTAAATTACGCTTATTTTAGGATATCTTGATACAAACGAAGAGGCAATTCAAAGTCTTCCGTATTCCAAGGCGTTACCCCTTGCCATTTCTCTCCAAATCGGTTACACTCTAAATTAGATAGTTATGTCTAAATTTAAATTGAAAGCTGGTTTTTTTATGTCTGATAAAAGAAACAACATGCTTGTGCAGGCAGCCATCTTAACCTTTGCAGGAATTTTGGTACGAATTATCGGTATCCTCTACCGAAGTCCTTTAACTGCAATTATTGGTGACGAAGGAAATGGTATCTACAGTGCAGCTTACAATATCTACACTATGGTACTTTTGATTGCTTCTTATAGTATTCCTTCTGCTATCTCAAAAGTAATTGCTGCCAAGCTTGCCCTAAAGCAATATAAAAATGCACACCGCGTATTCCAGTGTGCCTTGATTTATGTATTAATTGTAGGTGGTACTGCAAGTTTACTAACCTTTATTTTTGCTCCGGTTCTGGTAAATCCAACAGCCGTACTTCCCCTTAGGATTTTGGCACCTGCCATTTTCCTTTCTGGAATTTTAGGTGTATTCCGTGGATATTTCCAGGCCTTTCATTCCATGCTGCAGACTTCCATATCGCAGATTATTGAGCAGATTATCAATGCCTCTGTCAGTATCGGTGCGGCTTACTTTTTAACAAAGGCTTACATTGGTACTGCTTCTTCCGATAAAGTTCCTCTTTATGGAGCTGCCGGAAGTACGATGGGTACCGTTGCCGGTGTTATATTCGCCCTGCTGTTTATGCTTTTTGTATATCGGCTTAACCGCTCTTATTTCCGCAAGAAATTAAGACATGACCGCTCTACGGAAATAGAGCCTTACAGTACTATTTTTAAGACTATTTTTTCCATGGTAACTCCGGTTATCTTTAGTACCTTTATTTATAATATCAGTACCTCATTAGATATGAAGATTTACTTCAATATCTGTATGAGCGCAAAACAGTGGAGTGAATCGGTTACTTCCATTCAATACGGTATTTTCTCCGGCAAATATATTTTGATTACCAATATTCCGATTGCCTTTGCTTCCGCCATGTCCTCTGCCATTATTCCTAATGTGTCTGCTAATTTTGCAAAACAGGATTATGAAGCTGCAAGGGCAAAAGTAGCACAGGCCATTCGTTTTACCATGTTAATTGCCATTCCTGCTTTTATGGGAATCTCTATACTGGCATATCCGATTGTATGGCTTTTATTCCCTCAGCCGGAATCCATGCAAATGGCAAGTAATTTAATTCAGGCTGGTGGAATCAGTGTTGTATTCTACTCCCTTTCCACACTTACGAATGGCGTATTGCAGGGAATCGGTAAGGTTAATATCCCGGTTAAAAATGCCGCAATTGCATTGCTGATACACCTTGGTGTATTAGTTCCATTACTTTATTTTACAGACTTAGATCTATATGTACTGGTACTTGCTAACATTACTTATTCCTTTGTTATGTGTATTTTAAATGGCTTCTCTGTAAGAAAGCATTTGGACTATAAGCAGGAATTTAAAAAGACCTTTCTAATTCCTTTTATTTCTTCCATGATTATGGGCTTTGTAACATGGGGCACTTATTTTGGAAGCTTCCTCTTAATCAAGAACAACATCGTTGGCTTAGGTATTTCAATTCCTGCCTCATGCCTCGTATACTTTGTTGCCATGATTAAATTAAAAGGCATTACAGAAGAAGATTTACGTTCCTTCCCAAAAGGCGGTGCTTTAATACGTCTTGCAAAGAAGATGCGTTTGTTATAACGCAAAAAAAGCTGCAACAGAAGTTTCCTTCTGTTACAGCTTTTTTATTCTGTCCCTTAATTATGTCCCCTATTCTTCTACCATTTCCTGCAAGGCCTTTTCATATTCTTTTAAAATAATCTCTTGCACCCATTCTCTGGTTTCTGAATTAATTGGATGGGCAATATCACGATATTCTCCATCCCCTGATTTCCTACTAGGCATTGCAATGAATAATCCCTTATCACCTTCAATTACTTTAATGTCATGTACTACAAAGATGTCGTCTAAGGTGATGGAGACTACTGCCTTCATCTTGCCTTCTTTAGCTACTTTTCTTACTCTGACATCGGTAATTTTCATTTGCGACCCCCTATGTGGTTATAACTTATAATATGTATCTATCGTTCTTTTCAACGACAATGAGAGGATTTCCTTCTTCGCCAACATACTCCGAATTAGCTCGAATTGTTCCTCTGCTCTCAACAATACAATTTTCAAGGTGCGTATTGTCTCCAATGTACACATCATTAAGAATGATACAGTTCTTAATGGTACAATCATTTCCAATATATACCTCACGGAATAAAATGGAATTTTCAACGCCTCCGTTTACAATACATCCACTGGCAATTAAGCTGTTCTTAACTTTTGATCCCGGATTATATTTTGCCGGCGGCAAGTCTAACACTTTGGCATATACATCCGGATACTGTTTAAAGAAATAGTCCCTGATGTCCTTCTTCAGGAAATCCATATTGGTGTTATAATAGGATTCTACTGTAGAAATATTTTTCCAATATCCTTCCATTTCGTATGCATATATCTTTTTCAAGCCCTTGTAACGGATTAAAATATCCTTTACAAAGTCAAAGCGTTCTTCTTCCATAGATTTTTCTAATAAATCTATCAACTGTCTTCTTCGAATGACATATACTCCAATGGAAATCTTATCATTCTCTGTAACAACCGGTTTTTCTTCAAACTCTATGATTCTTCCACTGTCGTTGGTAACCACACTTCCAAAGCGACTTGCATCTTCACCTTCAGGCAGCTTTGTAGTTACCACGGTAATATCTGCACGGTTTGCAATATGCTGACTTAAAACATCATTGTAATCCAGCTTGTAAACACAATCACCGGATGCGATAACTACATAAGG
>CAZRLE010000119.1:0-6620 GCA_964600705.1 uncultured Lachnoclostridium sp.
TCTTTCTTTCTCTGAATTAGAAGCAATCACTCATATATTTGAAGAACTGGACGGTAACGAAGGAATCCTTGTTGCCAGCAAAATTGCAGACAGAGTTGGAATTACACGTTCTGTAATTGTAAATGCACTTCGTAAATTTGAAAGTGCCGGAGTAATTGAGTCACGTTCATCAGGTATGAAGGGAACTTACATTAAGGTAATTAATGACGTTGTTTTTGATGAATTAAAGAAAATTAAAACACCTAATCAATAAAAGTGTGTGACATTTTGTATAATGTGTAGTACACTGTCGGGGTATTTAATATAACACAACCAGATATAACATGGAAGAATAGAATGGCAGGAAAGGAATCCGTCCGAGGAAGGACTGGGTTCCTTTTTTGATTTCATTTTTGACGAAAATAGTCGACAAAAATATGCGGAATTGTGAGGTTGAAAGTCATAATGAATAAAAATGGGACTAAAGTCCCAAACAAAATAATACAAAATATAGTATATATTGACTTTTTTCGCAATTCTATATTGTGTTTTCAACAAAAGAAGTTTATAATATTATGGAATTGTAGAGTAAAATAGGAGGAAAATGTAGGATGATAAATTCAGGTGCTTATAATTATATTAATGTATTAAATAAAGCGGCAGATGCAAGCTGGCTTCGTAATGAAGTAATCAGTAATAATATTGCTAATGCAACAACACCGAATTATAAGAGACAGGATGTACAGTTTGAGTCCTATTTAATGACAGCTCTTGCCGGAGGCGATTCTTTGGATGAGAGTGTAATGAATCTTGATTTATCGGATGTTACAGCAACTACTTATACAGAATATGCTGGACTTAGTTATCGTATGGATGGCAATAACGTTGATATTACAACAGAAAACGTAGAATTAGCCAAGAGTCAGTTACGTTATTATACATTGGTAGATTCCATTAATCAGGAATTCTCAAGAATTAAGATGGTACTCACAAGCAAATAATAAAGTGTTATTAGAATAGAGAGCTTAACAGGAGGAATTGTAATGTCAGTTTTTGGTGCAATGGACATTAGTGCAAGCGGCATGACCGCCCAGACACTTAGAAGAGATATTATCGCGCAGAATATTGCCAATGCGCAGACAACCAGAGATGCAGACGGAAATGTATATAGAAAGCAGAATGTAGTGTTTGCAGAAAAGAGTCAGGTAACCAGTACATTTGGAGATGTATTTGGTATTACCACAGGAACAAAGTCTGCCGGTGTTAAGGTTGCAGAGATTGTAGAAGACAGTTCGGAAGGAAGTAAGGTATATGACCCTACCCATCCGGACGCAGATGAAGAAGGATATGTTACTTATCCGAATGTTAACATTGTAACAGAAATGACAGATATGATAGATGCCAGCCGTGCTTATGAAGCCAATATTACAGCATTTAATGCAACAAAAGCAATGATTTTAAAAGCACTTGAAATTGGCAAATAAGAATGAGAGGTAATTAGGAGGATATAAGAGTGAGCGGGATTTTAGGAATCAGCGGACTTAGTGGTATTGACAGTAATCTCTATACAACTTCATTGAATAAGACGGAAGAGACAACCAACAATGCCACATTTGAAGCGTTATTTCAGTCTGCGTTAAATATGATAGAAGAGACAGATTACTGGAGCAACCAGGTAGAGGAAGAAGAAATGAAATATGCATTGGGTCAGTCAGACAATACACATGACCTGATGATTGCACAGAGCAAGGCAAATATGTCATTGCAGTATACATTAGAAGTTCGTAATGCTGTAATAGATGCATATAAAGAAATTATGAATTTACAGTTCTAGGCTTTGTTATATGGTATGCTGTTAGCTTGGATACAGAAGTATACAAAAAATGGTGTCATTGAATAGAGCAGGAACGAGATAAGCGGGAGAGTTAAACAATGCAGGAACGAATGAAACAGATTCAGGCGAGAGTCTTGGAATTCTGGAATAAATATAATAGTAAGCAGAAGACAATCATTATTTGCGTCGTTGCCGCAATCTTCTTTATGATTGTCTTGTTGTCGTATTTTCTTACAATACCAAAGTATGATACCCAGCTTGCATCTTTGGAAGATAATAAAAGTGCAAGTGAACTGGTAAAGCTGCTGGATGAGAATGGGATTACCTGTGAACAATCCAGAGATGGTACGGTAATCTATGTACAGGAGAAGGATTATACAAAGGCAATTAACCTGATGGCAGATAATGACATCTTATCTGATGGCTTTGACTGGAGTTTTGCATTTGAGAATTCTATGAGTACAACAGAAAGTGAAAAGGAGCAGAAGCGTACTCTTGCGACACAGAGTGATTTGCGTAAGGCATTAATGAAATATCAGGGTGTAAAGGATGCGAATGTAACCTTATACAGACCAGACAGTACATATACTATTTTTGATGAAAGTAAAGAAGCCTCTGTAAGTATCATGCTGACTCTTTCAGACGAAATGACAAAGGCACAGGCTAAATCACTTGCTTCTTACGTAGCGAACGCAGTAGGTAATTCCAGTACAGATAATATCGTAATCATGGATCAGAACCGTAGCATGTTATTTGGTGGAGACAGTGATGATATACTTGGCGGAGCAGTTAGTGATAAAGAAGAATATAAAGAAAAATTAAGAAACACAATGGGTAACAATGTAGAAGCTTTTCTTCTTGCTTACGGCTTTGACATGGTAACCGTTGGATGTGAAAATATTAAGTTTAACTTTGATGAGATTGAAGAACGTTATGCAGAGTACACCACATCAGAAGGACAGGAACAAGGGTTGTATTCTTCCAGTTATGAGTATTCTTCACAGGGAAGCTCAGGTTCGGGCGGAGTACCTGGAACCAGTTCAAATGGTGATGAGACAGATTACTTAATCTCTAGTGGAAGCAGCAGTGATAGTAAAGTAACACTTAACAAGTATGACTATCTTCCAAATGAGACAATTACGAACATTAAGAAAGAAATCGGTGCTGTAGACCCGGAAAACTCTTCTATGGCGGTTGTTGCAACAAGATATAAGGTTTACAACGAAGAAGACTTAGAAAGACAGGGTCTGTTGGAAGATATGTCCTTTGATGATTTCAAGGATATAAATAACGTCCGTAATTATACACAGGACAACAATGAAGAAATTGTATCTTTAGTATCAGCCATGACTGGTATTGATGAAGAAAATATTTCAGTTGTAACATGGGAAGTACCAATCTTTAATGCAAAAGAAAAAGGTACATTTGATATTAATAATTATCTTATGATAATCCTTGCAGTACTCATTATTGCACTGTTAGTCTTCGTAGTATTTAGAGGAACAGCTCCGGTAGAAGTAACAGAAGTAGAACCTGAATTATCAGTGGAACAGCTTCTTGCTACAACGAAAGAAAATCAGTCACTGGATGACATTGAATTTAGTGAAAAATCTGAAACTCGTAAGATGATTGAAAAATTTGTTGATGAGAATCCAGAAGCCGTTGCCAACTTGTTGCGTAACTGGCTGCAGGAGGATTGGGGGTAAACTATGGCAAGTCATAACGACTTAAATGGCGTTCAGAAAGCATCGGTTCTGTTAATTGCATTGGGACCGGAACGTTCTGCTAACATTTTTAAACATTTAAAAGAAGAAGAAATCGAAGAATTAACTTTGGAAATTGCCAATACAAGAAGTATTTCCCCAGATGTAAAGGACCACGTGCTGGACGAGTTCTACGAAGTATGTCTTGCACAGCAGTACATAGCAGAAGGTGGCGTTAACTACGCAAAAGAACTTCTGGAAAAAGCATTGGGCTCAGAAAAGGCAAGAGAAGTTATTGGAAAGCTTACCGCTTCCTTACAGGTACGTCCATTCGAATTTATTCGAAAGACAGATGCCAGTCAGTTGCTTAACTTTATTCAGGATGAACATCCACAGACAATTGCTTTGATTTTGTCTTATCTTTCTGCAGGACAGGCGGCAACTATCATTGCAGCTTTAGCACCGGAGAAACAGGCAGATGTAGCAAAACGTATTGCTCAGATGGACCGTACATCACCAGATGTTATTAAGGAAGTGGAAAAGGTATTGGAACAGAAGCTGTCATCTTTAGTAAATCAGGATTACACTATCGTTGGTGGTGTAGACTCTATCGTAGAAATCCTGAATACTGTGGATAGAGGAACAGAAAAACATATCATGGAATCTCTCGAAATCGAAGAGCCAGAATTGGCAGACGAAATCAGAAGAAAGATGTTCGTATTCGAAGATATTCTTTCTCTGGACGACAAGTCTATCCAGCGAGTTCTCCGAGAAGTGGACAACAACGAGCTTGCTGTTGCGCTTAAGAGTGCCAACGAAGAAGTACAGACAGTTATTTTCAACAACCTGTCCAAACGTCTTGCTGCTATGATTAAGGAAGACATGGACTTCATGGGACCTGTACGACTGAAAGATGTTGAAGAAGCACAGCAAAAGATTGTTAATATTATTAGAAAGTTAGAAGACTCCGGCGAAATCATTATCAGCAGGGGTGGAGGTGACGAAATCGTTGTCTAGTAATATTGTTAAATGGAATTATATTAACTTCGAAAAAGAAGAAAAACATGTAATAAATTCAGATTCTAGATTGGAGTTGCTAGGGATAGCAAAGGAGCTGTCTAAGGCAGCTTCCGATAAAGAATCTTTGAAAATTTCAGAAGGCGGTTTTCGAGAAGGAATTTTTGCTGAGAATGTAAGAATTGTGGAAGAAGAACCGTTAGAAATCGTAGATGAAGAATTAGAAGAACAGAAAATGGAGCTTTTAAAAGAAGCAGAGGCTGTTCTTGCAAGTGCAAGAGAAGAAGCGGAGCAAATTTTGGAGGCTGCCAGGGCAGAGGCAGAAAGTATCAAGGATTCTGCATACAGCTTTGGAAAGAATGATGGTTATAAAGATGGTCTTGCAGCTGGTCAGAAAGAACTTATCACATTAGAGATGCAGCTTAAAGAACAGGCAAAGGAATGGGAAGAAGAGTATAATCAGAAGCTTTTGGAAGCAGAGCCTCGGTTTGTGGACATTATGATAAGCCTGATTGAGAAAATTACAGGTGTAGTGGTAGAAAACAAAAGAGAAGTGATTCTTCATCTGGTGCATAATGCGATGCAGCAGATAGGACGAAGCGAAAGATATGTGATTCATTGTTCCTTGGATGATTATTCTTTATTAGAGGGCGAGAAAGAACGTATTTGTAATGCCGTTGGATTATCTGCGGGTATAGAAATTCTGGAAGAGCCGGAGTACGTTAAGAATCAGTGTATTATTGAAGCGGATTCTACAATTATAGACTGTAGTCTGGATATCCAGTTAAAGAATTTAATTGAGAATTTAAAGCTTTTAAATATTTCATAGGCAGATGATAGTCTACCGATAAGTTAGGATGGAAAGCAGGTGTCTGGTTGAACCCTTTAGTAATCGATTATGAGAAGTATAAAGGATTATTGGACAAAAACTACGAAAAACGTTTAGGAAAAGTAGTCAAAGTGGTTGGGCTTACATTGGAATCCATAGGTCCCAGTGCTAAATTAGGTGATATGTGCCGCATTATTTCTGGTGAGGATAGAGCCGAGATTATGGCAGAGGTAGTTGGATTTCGAGATGACAGAGTTTTGCTGATGCCGTACAGCGATGTAGTAGGTGTTGGAATAGGAAGCCGTGTAGAGAATACCGGTAATCCTCTTACAGTAAAAGTAGGTAACGAATTACTGGGAAGGACACTGGATGGTCTTGGCAATCCTATTGATGGTGAGATGGTAGCCTGTGAGAAAAGCTGTTCTATTGAGGCAGCACCTCCGGATCCTCTTAAGAGAGAGATTATCAGTGAAATCCTTCCTCTTGGTGTGAAGGCAGTAGATGGTCTTCTTACATTGGGAAAAGGGCAGAGAATCGGTGTTTTCGCAGGGAGTGGCGTTGGTAAAAGTACACTTCTTGGTATGTTTGCAAGAAATACCAAGGCGGATATTAACGTAATTGCTCTAATCGGAGAACGAGGACGAGAAGTCAGGGAATTCATTGAAAGAGACTTAGGGCCAGAAGGTATGGCAAGAAGTGTAGTAGTAGTAGCAACTTCTGATAAGCCGGCACTTATTCGTAAAACAGCTGCAAAGACAGCAACAGCCATTGCAGAGTATTTTAGGAGTCAGGGCAAGGACGTTTTACTTATGATGGACTCCTTAACCCGATTTTCCATGGCACAAAGAGAAATTGGTCTTGCATCCGGTGAACCACCGGTATCAAGAGGGTATCCACCGAGTGTATACTCTGAGATGCCAAAGCTTTTAGAAAGAGCCGGACGCGCTGAAAAAGGTTCTATTACAGGTCTTTATACCGTACTTGTAGACGGGGATGACTTTAATGAACCGATTACGGATACAGCCCGAGGTATTCTGGATGGACATGTTATCTTATCCAGAAAGCTTGGTCATAAGAACCATTATCCGGCTATTGATATTTTACCAAGTATCTCCCGTGTAATGAGTTCTATTGTAGATAAGAAACATAAGCAGGCGGCAGGTAAATTAAAGAGTGTTCTGGCAACCTATAATGAAGCAGAGGATTTAATCAATATTGGAGCCTATAAGCCAGGTTCTAACAAGAATATTGATTATGC
>CAZRLE010000120.1:0-6589 GCA_964600705.1 uncultured Lachnoclostridium sp.
TATGTGCATTTAATCATGGCGAATGTTCCAATGGTTCCTGCCGTGTATGTTTAGTAGAAGTAACTGGTGCAAGAGGTTTGGTAGCTTCTTGTGTTAACCCGGTAAGTGAAGGTATGGATATCCATATCTCTACACCAAAAGCAACAGAAGCCCGTCGTGCCTCTGTAGAATTGTTATTATCCAACCACAATCAGAACTGTCAGCAGTGTGACAAGAATGGTCAGTGTGAACTTTTACATGTAGCTGCTGTTGCAGGTGCTCGTGAGGGTCGTTATCAGGGCGTGAAAACACCTACTACTTTAGATGAAGTTACACCATCTATCGTGCGTGATACTTCAAAATGTATCCTTTGTGGACGTTGTGTAGCTCGTTGTGAAAATGCACATGGTCTTGGTATCCTTGGATTCCAGAATCGTGGATTTAAGACTGTTGTAGGACCAGCAGAAGATCGTTCCTTTGCAGACTCACCATGTATCCTTTGTGGACAGTGTGTAAGCGTATGTCCAACAGGTGCTTTGATGGAAAAATCTGAAATCGCTAAAGTGGATGCAGCATTTAAAGCAGGCAAACATGTAGTAGTTCAGACAGCTCCGGCGGTTAGAGCAGCACTTGGTGAAGAATTTGGTATGCCAATTGGTACACCAGTTACAGGCAAAATGGTAGCAGCTCTCAAACGTCTTGGTTTCCATAAAGTTTACGATACAAACTTTGCTGCGGACCTTACAATTATGGAAGAAGGTACAGAGCTTCTTTCCAGAATCCAGAATGGTGGTACATTACCAATGATTACATCTTGTTCACCAGGTTGGGTAAATTATGCAGAATACAATTATAGTGATTTGTTAGAACACTTATCAACCTGTAAATCACCACATCAAATGCAGGGTGCAATTATTAAGTCTTACTATGCAGAGAAGAATGACATCGATCCAAAAGATATTTTTGTAGTATCTATCATGCCATGTACTGCAAAGAAAGATGAAAAAGAACGTGAACAGATGCAGGTAGAAGGTATCAAAGACGTTGATGCAGTTCTTACAACTCGTGAACTTGCCCGCATGATTAAACGTGCTGGTATCCTGTTTAACCGTCTTCCGGATGAAGAATTTGATCAAGACCTCATGGGCGAATATACAGGTGCAGGTGTAATTTTTGGTGTAACCGGTGGTGTTATGGAAGCCGCTCTTCGTACTGTATACTTTGTGCTTACAGGTAAAGAACACGAAGCTATCAAATTTGAACAGGTTCGTGGCTTTGAAGGTATTCGTGAAGCCTCTTTAGATATTAATGGAACTGTTGTAAATGTAGCTATCGCTCACGGCATGAAGAATGCGAAAGTCCTTCTTGATGATATCCGTGCAGGCAAATCAAAATATCACTTTATCGAAATCATGGGATGTCCAGGCGGATGTATCGCTGGTGGTGGACAGCCATATGTAAGAAGTTGTTTCTTACCAAATGAAGATGATGATATCATGGATACATACAAAGAAAAGAGAGCTAAAGCTCTTTACAGTGAGGATGAAAGACAGGTGCTTCGCCAGTCACACAACAATCCTCAGATTAAAGCTCTTTATGATGAATTTCTTGAAAAGCCAAATTCACATAAAGCGCACAAACTTTTGCATACACACTACAATGGAAGAGTTGGATTTAACGACTAAGCTGTTTTATAAGATTGGAGAGTCAGGGAAACAAAGTTTCCCTGATTTTCTTGCATTTTCGCAGATAAAAGAACATAATGAAATAAACTAGGAAAAGTGAAGGAGGACAAAGATAAGATGGCATGTTTGAATTTAAAAAAATCAAATTGTAAGAATTGTTATAAATGTATTCGTCACTGTCCGGTAAAGGCAATTCGATTTTCTGGTAACCAGGCGCATATCATAGATGAGGAATGTATTCTGTGCGGACAGTGTTTTGTAGTATGTCCACAGAATGCGAAAGAAATTGTAAGTGAACTTGAAAAAGTAAAATTATATTTACAGGAAAATGTGCCGGTTATGGTAAGTCTTGCACCTTCCTTTATTGCCAATTATAAAGATGTGGGAATTGGTTCAATGAAAGAAGCTCTAATTCAATTGGGATTTACGGATGTAGAAGAAACTGCTATGGGTGCGACTATGGTAAAAAATGAATTTGAGCGTATCTTAGAGAAAGAAAAGCGTGATATTGTGATTGCTTCCTGTTGTCCTTCCATCAATTTGCTTATACAAAGATATTTTCCGGCAGTACTCCCATATTTGGCAGATGTAGTTTCGCCAATGATTGCGCATTGTCAGGATATAAAACGCCGTTATCCGAATGTGAAGACTGTATTTATCGGTCCATGTGTGTCAAAAAAATATGAGGCGATGAATAGTAACGGAATTGTTGATGCTGTGCTCACTTACGAAGAATTATCGAACTGGTTAAAAGAGGAGAATATTAAGTTAAAACAGGAAATAGATGAACTGGAAGAAAGCCGTGCAAGATTTTTCCCGGTTACAGGTGGTATTTTAAAGACAATGAAGCAGGATGCAAAAGGATATACCTATTTGGAGATAAATGGAATAGAAAAATGTATGCAGGCGTTGCGGGACATTGAAAATGGCAATGTACATAATTGCTTCATAGAGATGTCTTCTTGTACAGGAAGTTGTATTGGAGGACCTGTTATGGAAAAATATCATCAGTCAGATTTAGTAAAGGACTACATTGCAATTTCAAATTATGCAGGTAAAAAGGATTTTGTAATCGAACAACCAACATCAGGTGAACTTAAAAAAGTGTTTTTACCAATAAGTATCAGTGTAAAGAAGCCAACGGATGCAGAAATTACGGCAGTCCTTCATCAGATGGGTAAATATAAAGAGTCAGATGAGTTAAACTGTGGTTCTTGTGGTTACAATACATGTCGTGAAAAAGCAGTTGCGGTTTGTCAGGGAAAAGCACAGGTTACTATGTGTCTTCCATATCTAAAACAAAAAGCAGAAAGTTTTTCGGATGCCATTGTAAAGAATTCTTTAAATGGTATTATAGTATTAAATGAAAATTTAGAGGTTCAGCAGATTAATGAGGCTGCTCGAAGGATGATGAATATACGTTTTAGCTCGGATATATTAGGCGAACCGGTTGTGCGTATTTTAGATCCTGTTGATTTTGTCAATGTTTTGTGTGCCAAAGAGGATGAAAATATTCAAAACAAGCATGTCTATTTGGCGGAATACAATCGCTATGTGGAACAGTCGATTATTCATGACAAAGATTCGCACCTTTTGATTTGTATTATGCGTGATGTAACAGAAGAAGAAAAACATCGTTTAAAGAAAGAACAAATCGGTCGTGATACAATCGAGGTTGCAGATAAGGTTGTAGAAAAACAGATGCGTATCGTGCAGGAAATAGCCTCTCTTTTGGGCGAAACTGCTGCAGAGACAAAGATAGCACTTACTAAGTTAAAGGAGTCAATTGAAGATGAATAATTTATGTGTCGATATTGGCTATAAAAGTATTAATCATTATGGAGAAGAACTTTGTGGTGACCATATAGAAGTTGTAAAACAGGATGAAAATTCTAGTGTAATTGTATTGGCAGATGGATTAGGAAGTGGAGTAAAAGCAAGTATTTTATCTACCCTTACCTCTAAGATTATTTCCACTATGATGGCGGCGGGACTCCCAATCGATGAATGCGTTTCGACAATTGCAGCAACTTTGCCAGTCTGTTCGGAGCGAGGTGTGGCTTACTCGACGTTTACCATTATGCATTTAATCAATAATGAGACAATTGAGATGATTCAGTACGATAATCCACAGGTAATTATGATTCGTGATGGAAAAAACTATGAGTATTCCATGACAGAAGTGGTATTAGATGGTAAAAAAATATATAAATCGAATGTTCGTCTTCAAGAAGGAGATGTTTTTGTGGCTATGAGTGATGGATGTCCATACGCTGGTGCAGAAGCAACTCTGAATTATAACTGGAAGCGAGAAGACATTATCGCATTTATGGAAGTTATGACGATGAATGGTTTGACTGCTAAAAACTTGGCAACTATGTTGGTAGATGAATGTAATAAATTGTATGCGGAAAAACCTGGAGATGATACGACGGCCTGTGTTGTAAAAGTGCGTAATCGTGTCCCTGTAAATCTGTTGTTTGGACCACCTGTAAACCCGGATGATGAGAATCGCATGATGGCACTCTTTTTTGCAAAAGAGGGTAAACATATAGTTTGTGGTGGTACAACATCAAAGGTTGTATCGAGATATTTGGGAAAAGCGATAGAGCCACTTGTAAATGTAGAACAGACAGATGTTCCTCCAATGTCTAAAATAGAAGGTGTGGATTTGGTAACAGAGGGTGTTATTACTATCAATCACGTGGTAGAATATGCGAAAGACCATGTGGAAGAGAATGAACAGTTCGAAAGCTGGTATTTTAAAAAGAATGGGGCGGCACTTATCAGTCAGATATTGTTTGAAGAGGCAACCGATATCAACTTTTATGTTGGAAAAGCAATCAATCCAGCCCATCAAAATCCTAATTTGCCAATCAGCTTTAATCTTAAGATGAGTTTGGTAGAAGAATTAACAGATGCTTTAAGAAATATGGGGAAAAGAGTAAAAGTTAGCTATTTTTAGAAATGAAGAACATGGGATTTTAAAGAAGGTAAAACTTATGGAAGATAATCAAGACAAAAAAGAACAGTTGAAAGTGATTAATGGTTATTTGTTTGAAACTAATCAGGAATACATTAAAGCCAAAAGAGAAAAACAGGTTGTAGACCAGATGAAAAAGACAATGGATTGGAAAAATCCGGAGATTGCTTATAAATTATATCGAAAGATATTGGATAATAATTCATTTACTACAATCATAGGAATTCATTTTCTGTGGGAGCTTCGCACAGTTATTTTACGTTCGGGAACAACGGTAGATGCTGAACAGCTTTTTGTTCCAGTAAAAGGAATGGAATTAGTGGATATGGATGCAGATGATGATAAGAAGGAGAAGCATAGTTTATCTGCAAAGTCTATGCTTGGTAATGCTCAGTTTGAAAAAAACAGCATTGCGTTAGAAAAATATCGTAATTCGAATAAAGTTAAAAATATCATAATTGCCTTTTTGGTATTTATCATTGCAGGGATGCTTGTGATTTCACAAATTACCCCGTACTCTGTATTTACGGATTATGAAACCAAGATTATCAATCAGTATGAAGAATGGGAGAAAGAGTTAGAGGCAAGGGAAGCAGCGGTAACAGAACGAGAAAATGCATTAAAAGGACAATAAACTTCACGGAATGGACATATTTTCGTGGTATGATTGCTCCGAAAAGGAAATAGGCGACAGGTAAGCATAAGTTGGTAAAGATGCCTGTGTGGAGGTATGAATTTGGATAAATTAAAGATTCTGGTAGTAGATGATGAAAGCAGAATGAGAAAGTTAGTAAAGGACTTTCTGATAAAAAAAGATTTTGAAGTTTTAGAGGCAGAAAACGGTGAAGAAGCAGTAGACATATTTTTTGGTATGAAGGATATTGCTCTGATTATTCTGGATGTTATGATGCCAAAGATGGATGGTTGGGAAGTGTGCAGGGAGCTTCGTAAAAATTCTGAAGTGCCTATTATCATGCTGACAGCCAAAAGTGATGAGAGAGATGAATTACTTGGGTTTGAGTTAGGTGTCGATGAATATATTTCCAAGCCGTTTAGCCCTAAGATTCTGGTGGCAAGAGTGGAAGCTATTCTTCGTAGAACGAATGCAATTAATAATGAGGTGACAGAAATTGGAGGCATTGTATTGGATCAGTCTGCCCACGAAGTTCGTATTGACGGAGAATTGATTGATTTGAGTTTTAAAGAATTTGAATTATTAACCTATTTTATTACGAATAAAGGAGTGGCATTATCCAGAGAAAAGATTTTGAATCATGTATGGAATTATGATTATTTTGGAGATGCCAGAACCATTGACACACATGTAAAGAAGCTTCGTAGTAAAATGGGTCAAAAAGGAAATTACATTAAAACAGTCTGGGGTATGGGCTATAAATTTGAGGTGGAGTAATGAAACATTCTATTCGTTTAAGATTAGTGTTGATATTAACGCTCTCATTGATGGGAACAATTTTTTTCTGCTGGTTTTTGAATAAGACATTTTTGGCATCTTATTATGCCAATTATAAGGTAGATACAATGGGAAATATTTATTCGGAAGTAGAGCGTATCTATACAGATGCATTAGAAGAAAATGCTTTGGGTGGTGATACAAAAGCTTCGGAAGAGCTGTCTTTGTCGATGGAAAAATTAAGAGGAGGTAAAGATATCAGTCTTTATGTATTCCAACTTGAGAATAATCAGGTTGGGTCGCAGGTGAATTTTTTGTATCCTGCACTGGATATATTCCAGCAGCGTGATGTCATGAACCAGATTCTTGGATATGCTGGCAAAGGAAGCAGTATTGAGAAAAGAGATTTACTTAAATCAACCAAAGAGTATCAGATATATAAGGTTTTTGATGAAAGAATGAATGGCTCTTATCTGGAGATGCTTGGCGTATTGAATGATAACACCGGCATCTATGTAAGAAGCAGTTATC
>CAZRLE010000121.1:0-6585 GCA_964600705.1 uncultured Lachnoclostridium sp.
TCTTTTCATAATTCTGTTTTGTATTTCTACATTCAGGGAATCCCGGACATGCAAGGAACTTACCATGTGGTCCGTATTTAATTACCATATTACGACCACATTCCTCGCAGACAATATCTGTCACTTCATCTTCAATATTAACCTTTTCCAGCTTGTTTTCCGCATGGTCAAGGGCTTCTTTAAAGTCCGGATAGAAATTACGTACTACCGTTTTCCACTGTACGCTTCCATCTTCCACGCAGTCTAAAAGTCCTTCCAGATTCGCTGTAAAGTTAACATCTACAATTGTTGGGAAACCTGTCATCATAATCTGATTTACTGCTTCTCCCAATTCTGTAATATAAAGATTCTTATTCTCTTTTGTAATATAACGTCTTGCTAAAATAGTAGTAATTGTTGGTGCATAGGTACTAGGTCTTCCAATACCAAGTTCCTCCAAAGCCTTAACTAAAGAAGCTTCTGTATAATGAGGCTGTGGCTGGGTGAAATGCTGATTCTTCTCCAGTTCACTTAAAGAAATTTCCGTATCTTTGCTGATTGCATCTGATAATACAGACTTTTCTTCCTTCTCTTCATCCTCTGTATAAACATTCATGAAACCTTCAAATAACACTTTAGAAGCCGCTGCTGTAAAACGATAGCCATTTCCATCAATTTTTACAGAAGTTGTTTCATATTTTGCTTCCTTCATACGGCTGGCAACAAAACGCTTCCAAATTAACTGATACAGACGGAACTGATCTCTGGATAATGCTTCTTTAAGCTGCACCGGCGTTAATTCCACATAAGTTGGACGAATCGCTTCGTGGGCATCCTGAATCTTCTTACCAGTTTTCTTGTTTACATCTTCTGATGCAACAAACTCTTTTCCATAATTATTCTCCACAAAGGCTTTTGCTGCTGCATCTGCTTCCTCAGAAACACGAGTGGAATCTGTACGAAGGTATGTGATAATACCAATCGTTCCACGACCCTTTACTTGGATTCCTTCATAAAGCTGCTGCGCCAGACGCATCGTCTTCTGTGTGGAAAAATTCAGTGTCTTGGCAGCTTCCTGCTGCAGTGTACTGGTTGTAAATGGCACTGGTGCCTTCTTGATACGTTCGCCAACCTTTACATCAGAAACAGCAAACTTTGCACCTTCTAACTTTTCTACAATCTCATTCATCTCTTTTTCAGAGCCAATGGAGAGCTTCTTATCTGTTGTTCCATAGAACTTGGCTTTTAAAGGTTTCTTTTCCCCTTTTACCTTAAAATCTGCATCCAGACTCCAGTATTCTTCCGGAACGAAATCGTCAATTTCTTTTTCTCTATCACAAATAATACGAAGTGCTACCGACTGTACTCGTCCTGCACTCAAGCCCCTTTTCACCTTTGCCCATAAAAGGGGACTGATGCCGTAACCCACAATACGGTCTAACACTCTTCTTACCTGCTGTGCATCTACTAAATCCATATCAATCTCTCTGGCATTTTTAATAGACTGCTTTACTGCATTCTGTGTAATTTCGTTAAAGGTAATACGGCTGGTTTTCTTAGGGTCTAACTTCAAGGCATGTAATAAATGCCATGAAATAGCTTCTCCTTCACGGTCCGGGTCAGTTGCAAGATATACTTTGTCTGCTTTCTTTACTTCCTTACGAAGCTTAGCAAGCAAATCACCCTTTCCACGAATGGTTATATATTTTGGTTCAAAATCATTTTCAAGGTCAACCCCCATCTGACTCTTCGGCAAATCTCTGACATGGCCATTTGATGCCATTACTTCATAATTCTTACCTAAAAATTTCTTAATAGTAGCTGCTTTTGCCGGTGATTCTACAATTACTAAATAGTTGGGCATTTCTACACTCCTCACCTAATTCACTGATACATAATAATTTCTGTCTACCTTCTTTACATAACCTCTCATTTCCAAAGAAAGTAATATTTCCATGGTGTCTGCCAATGACATATCCACTTCCTCCATAATTGTATGAATATGTTTGGGCTCTAAACTCAACCCACTATACACCATTTCCCATTTTAAATCAAGGAAATTTTTATTTTTTTTATTTTCTTCCCATAACTTCTTCATCTCAATCTGATAAAATTCCAAAATATCGTCTGGCGAATCCACAAGAAATGCTCCCTGCTTTATAAGACCATTACATCCCCTGCTTAGCACATCACACCCTCTTCCCGGTACCGCAAAAATATCCTTCCCCTGTTCAAGACCAAGCTGTGCTGTAATCAATGAACCACTTTTTTCCTTCGCTTCTATGATGAGAATACCATCACAAAGACCGCTGATAATCCTGTTACGAAGCGGAAAATTGCCAGCATGAGGCTTTACCCCCATACCATACTCGGATATAATTCCACCTTTTCTTTCCATCTCCATAAACAATTCCAGATTCGCAATGGGATAACACTGGTCAATTCCACATCCAAGGACCCCATAAGTTTTACCTCTATGGGCTTCAAGCGCACCCCTGTGTGCTGCGCTATCAATTCCTCTTGCCAGCCCACTAATAACCTCAATTCCCGCCTTTGCAAGTTCCCTTCCAAACTCTTCTGCCATCTGGATTCCATATGCTGTACAGTTTCTTGCACCTACAATGGCAACTGCCCTCTTCTCTGGGTCAGGAAGATTTCCTCGTACATATAAAACATCCGGACTGTCATAAATGTAAGCAAGCTTCATTGGATAGTCCTTTTCTCCTTTTACAAGAAAACGAATCCCACGCCTCTTTAACTTCTCATACTCTCCTTCCACTCTTTCCTTTTTCTCTTCCTCTGTCAGTCTGTCAATATCACAGGCTCTAAGCTCCGGTATCTTCTCTAGTTCCTCTCTTTTAGCTTTAAAAATCCCCTCTATTGTCTGAAAATGTTCCAAAAGCCTCTTCCTTTTCACCTTTCCAATCCCCTGCAGATTATCCAGCCAAAACCAATATAATTTTTCTCTTTCCATCCCCTTCTTACCCCCAATATTTCTTATCTAAACTTCGATAAAAGAACGCTTCAGAAAGATGTGAAGTTGTAATTTCCTTAGCCTCCTCTAAATCTGCAATCGTCCTTGCAACCTTCAAAATCCTATGAGAGGCTCTCGTACTCAGCTTGTACTTTTTAAATATCTCCTCCAAAAAGTTTTTCTCTTTTGTTCCGAGCACACAATACTTTTTAATCTGGCTGCCGTTTAAATGACTGTTAAATAGTATTCCTTCCCCCTCATATCTTTCTTTTTGAATCTTTCTTGCCCTTTCCACCTTTTCTCTGATTTCTGCCGATGACTTTCCTTCCTCTTCCGTTTGCAGTAATTCCACTGATACCGGCATTACTTCTGCGCAAATATCAATTCTGTCCAGTAATGGCTCACTTATTTTGCCCAAATAACGCTTCACCTGATTCACAGAACAGTTACAACGCTTTCTGTCCGGATAATAACCACAATTACAAGGGTTCATTGCCGCCACCATCATAAAATCTGCCGGATAGCAGTAATTCCCATTAAGTCTTGCAATATGCACTTCTTTTTCCTCTAAAGGCTGTCGCAAAATCTCCAGTGTTCCCTTATTAAATTCTGGCAGTTCATCCAAAAACAGGACTCCTCCGGATGAAAGACTTACTTCTCCCGGCTTTGGCGTTGCTCCGCCACCTACCAGTGCTGTTGGAGTGATCGTATGATGCGGGGAGCGAAATGGTCTTTTAGTAACCAGTCCGTTTTCTTCCTTTAACAACCCGCTGACACTGTATATCTTGGAAATCTCAATACTCTCCTCTAATGAAAGAGATGGCAGAATCCCAGGCATTCTTTTAGCTGCCATTGTTTTACCAGAACCGGGCGGTCCTATCATCAGTACATTATGCCTTCCGGCCGCCGCCACCTCTAAAGCTCTAATAAGAGCCTTTTGTCCTATCATGTCCCTAAAATCCAGTATATTATCTCCCACACTGCCTTCTGAAATTTCCGCAAAGCACTGTCTCTCTACGGGCATTATATTACACACCCCTGCAAGATATTCTACAACTTCCCTAAGACTTTCCACCCCTATAATTTCCATGTCTTCAAAAACTGCACCTTCTTTCGCATTACAAGCAGGGACAATGCACTTTCGAAATCCATTTTCATAAGCAGTATATATAATAGGAAGAACTCCATTTATACCACTTACTCTTCCATCCAGATTCAGTTCTCCAACTAATATAATACCTTCTAATTGTTCCTTTGGAAAATAGCCCGATGAGGCAAGAATCGCCGCCGCTATGGGTAAATCAAATGCAGTACCTTCTTTCCTAAGGTCTGCAGGCGACAAATTGATTGTAATTCTTTTGGGTTTCAGAAGAAAACCCTGATTTTTGATGGCAATCCGCACTCTCTCCTTTGCTTCTTTAACTTCGGATGCAAGATAGCCAACCATAGAAAAGAAAGGCATGCCGTCTGAAACGTCAGCCTCTACATGAACAATACTGCCCTTAATTCCCTGAAGGGCAGCACTATAGGACACACTAAACATAATTCTCCTTCCCACTCTCCCGGAAGGACACTTCTCTTAGTGATAAGTATATATTGTTCTTATATTTCCGTCAAACACTTTATTGTAAAATCTTTTTAATTTCATCCATAAAAGTATTCACATCTTTAAATTCACGATACACAGATGCAAAACGTACATAACCTACCTGGTCAAAGTCTTTTAGCTTATCCATTACAATTTCACCGATTTTGCAGCTTGGAATTTCTTTTTCTTCCAGATTAAAAATCGCTGCTTCAATTTCATCTACAAGAGTATTAATCTGGTCTACGGAAACCGGTCTCTTATGACAGGAGCGGTAAATTGCCGATTCAATTTTAGAACGGTCATAAGACTCTCTATTCTGATCTTTCTTAATTACTACGAGAGGAATTGCTTCTACCTTCTCGTAGGTTGTAAAACGTTTGGAACACTTTTCACACTGTCTTCTGCGGCGGATGGAACTGTTATCCTCTGCCGGTCTTGAGTCAATTACTTTTGTATTTTCTTTACCACAAAATGGACACTTCATAGTTATCCTCCTGTTTCCATACATTTTTCTTTAGTATATGCCTTTTGAAATAAGAGGTCAAGCTAGAGTTTACATTTAAAATAAACTTTCTCTCTGTCGACCTCCACCAAAATCACATCTGCCCCTATCTGTTTTACCGCACAAATATCTATTATATATTCATGGTCTCTTCCTAATATTCCCCACACTGTACAAGGTCCCGGAATAATCAGTTTCTCAATTCGTCCTTTGCACAAATCAAATACCATATCTTCAACAAAACCAAGCCTCTGTCCATCGCAGATATTAATAACTTCCTTTTGTCTCAATTCACAAAGACGCATTCATTTCGCCTGCTTACCCTTTTCTTATATTATATGCAGCTCCTCCCCTTCTTTTCTTAAGATGTTAAATAATTTCTCATATTCTTAAGAGCCGACTTCTCAAGTCTGGATACCTGCGCCTGGGAGATATGAATTTCTTCTGCTACCTCCATCTGTGTCTTCCCTTCAAAATACCGTAACTTAATAATATTATTTTCCCTTTCCGGCAAACGACTCATCGCTGCCTTCAGGGAAATCTCCTCTACCCAGTTTTCTTCCTTGTTCTTCTTATCACTAATCTGATCCATAATATAAAGTGTATCGCCACCCTCTGAGTACACCGGTTCATAAAGAGATACGGGATGCTGAATGGCATCCAGGGCAAAAATCACCTCGTCACTTTCTACCCCAAGAAGCTGTGCCACTTCTTCTACTGTCGGCTCTCTATTTTCCCTTTTCATAACCTCCTCTTTCGTATAAATCGCTTTATAAGCAATATCTCTTAAGGAACGGCTGACACGAACCGCATTATTATCACGAAGATAACGCTTAATTTCACCTATAATCATAGGTACTGCATAGGTACTAAATCTGACATTCTGTGATAAATCAAAATGATCTATCGCCTTCATCAGTCCAATACACCCTATCTGGAATAAATCATCTACATTTTCACTACTACTTGAAAACCTTTGAATGATGCTTAATACCAGCCTTAGATTTCCTTTGATATATAATTCTCTGGCTTCCTTATCTCCCGACTGAATACGTCGAAATAACTCTTCTTTTTCTTCATTTTTCAGCAACGGCAATTTTGAAGTATTGACACCACATATTTCAACTTTATAAAGAGCCATGTTAAAACCTCCATACAGAACAATTTTCATATATGTAGGATTAACCTGTCAGGCTCTAATTATACTTTCTAAGACCTTCCAATAGTTTCCTTTAGGACATTTCTAAACGCAGCATCTCCTTTTTCAGCCTTTTAATAATTTTCTTCTCAAGGCGTGAAATATAAGACTGGGAAATCCCCAGATAATCGGCTACTTCCTTCTGTGTTCTCTCTGCTCCGTCTACTGTGTTAATTCCAAATCTCAACTTAATAATCATCTGCTCCCGCTCCGACAGCTTCTCTAAAGCCTTCCCCAGAAGCTTTCTATCCACCTCTTCTTCCAGCCCCTTCGAAATAATATCCTCCTCTGTTCCAAGAATATCCGAAAGCAAAAGTTCATTTCCATCCCAGTCTACATTCAAT
>CAZRLE010000122.1:0-6574 GCA_964600705.1 uncultured Lachnoclostridium sp.
CCACCGTTAGTGCAAATTTAGTCTGTAAGTGGGGATATATCGTTTTAAAGTACCCCACTTTTAGGACACGTTCTTTAATTAAGTGGGGTAAACGTCTACTTTTAGACAGCAAAACTAAAAAAGGACAGAACCCTGTGGGAATATTTTTCGCCTGACAACGTACAATTCTGTTAGAAAGTCATGGTCGAAGATTTTTTGCTACGCGAGGCTCGAAAATGCAAGCTTGTCGATGAAAGAGCCTCGCAATAAAAGCAAAAAAGCAAGAACATAGACTTTCTCAGAGTTGTAATGTTGCCAGAAAAATATTCCCACAGGGTTCTGTCCGTTCAAAGTGTTCCGTTTGCCAAGGCGTTAGTCCCACTAATCTAAATTTATAGATACATTTCATTCTTTATATGTTATAATACCCTGGAGGTAGTATAATACACTCCAATGAAATTAGATAATACGTATAAAAGGATAGGATGTATGAAAAGTAGTTTTAGAAGTAAGTATATCGGCGACAGAGCATTTTACAGCCGTGTTACTCGTCTGGCATTGCCGATGATTGCCCAGAATGCCATTACAAGCTTTGTAAGCTTTCTCGATAACATTATGGTTGGTATGATTGGTACGGAGCAGATGTCTGGTGTGGCTATCGTAAACCAGTTATTATTTGTATTTAATTTATGTATTTTTGGAGGGCTTTCCGGAGCCAGTATTTTTGGAACTCAGTTCTATGGAAAAGGTGATTACGAAGGACAGAGATATACCCATCGATTTAAGGTGTTTATTTCTGCATTTATTACAATAGCAGCTTTACTTTTATTCACTAATGCAGGAACAGAATTGATTCAGTTGTATTTAAGTGATAGTGGAAGTGTAGGAAACGTTGAACTGGCACTTCGGTATGGATTACAGTATCTTGGAATCATGATGATTGGTTTAATTCCATATTCTATCGGTCAGACCTATGTAAGCTCCATTCGTGAGTGTGGTCATACTTTGATTCCAATGGTAGCGGGTATGGCGGCAATGCTTACCAACCTGATATTAGACTATGCTTTTATCTTTGGATTTGGTCCAATTCCGGCTATGGGAGTAAAGGGTGCAGCAATTGCGACTGTAATCGCAAGAGTTGTAGAATGTATTATTATTTTTGTATGGACACATTCTCATAAGGAAGAAAATCCTTATATTGTAGGTGCTTACAGAAGTGCTTATATACCAAAGAATATATTAAAGGATATATTCATTAAAGGAACACCACTGATGCTCAACGAAATGTTCTGGGCAGCCGGTGTGGCAGCCATTGCCCAGTGTTATGCGGTACGAGGCTTAGAAGTAGTAGCGGCACAAAATATTTCCTCTACCATTAGTAATTTATTCAATGTAGTGTATCTTCAGCTTGGAGGCTGTATTGCCATTGTGGTAGGTCACAGTCTTGGAGCAGGTAAGATTGAGGAAGCCAAGGATTTACAAAGAAAAATGACCTTTTTCTCTGTAGCGTGCTGTGCAGTGATGTCCGTGTTTATGATATTGATAGGAAGAGTTTTCCCAAATCTTTACGCAACGGAAGAAAGTATCAAAGAACTGGCAAGAACCTTCATTACCATTTCGGCGGTGGTTATGCCAATTTGTGCATACTGTCATTGCAGCTATTTCACACTTCGTTCTGGCGGGAAGACAGTCATTACCTTTCTGTTTGACAGTGTATATAGCTGGTGTATTGTAATTCCGGTAGGGACTTTCCTTGCAAAATATACAGCTCTACCGATTGCACTGGTATTTTTCCTTGTGCAGTCGCTGGAATTTGCAAAGGCAATTATTGGCTATTTTATGATAAAGAGTGGAAGCTGGCTGCAGAACATTGTGGAGTAAAAGGTGGAGAAAGGAACGTGGTGATAATATGTATAGTTATTCGATGACACAATGGGTCTTATTTTTCTTTTGCTATGCCTTTATTGGTTGGATATGGGAATGTTTTTATGTGACAGCGACAAATGCATGGAAAAAAAAGAAGCTTAAATTTATAAATCGTGGTTTTTTGCATGGTCCAATTATACCTATTTATGGATTTGCAGCTGTTTCGATATTGATGGCGACAATGCCATTTCGTGAAGATACCTGTGTTGTATATGTTGTAGGTGCTTTGACGGCAACGATGTTTGAGTTGGTTACGGGGACGGCTATGGAATGGTTATTTAAGGTGAAATACTGGGATTACAGTGAGTTGCCTCTTAATTATAATGGGCATATATGTTTGTTTGTGTCTTTGTTCTGGGGATTCTTTTCTGTATTGTTGGTACAGGTTATTCATGTGCCGGTAGATGCATTGATGGTAAGAGTCTCACAGAAAATATGGGAACTGGTTGCATACGTGTCTGTGATTGTATTTACCTGTGATACCGTACAGTCCTTTAATGAAGCGATGGAACTGCGGGATATTTTGGAATCCCTTACGGAGAATAATGAAACGATTCGACGTTTGGAGCGTAGGATTGAGGCCATTGTTGCATTTACACCGATTGCTGATATAGATGAGTTGCGGGATATTCGCCTTGAGGTGAGGGAAGATATTACATATCGAGTTGAACGCTTCCGTTGGAAAAATGAAGAACGTATCAACAAAATCAAAGAACATCTGCTTCTTCCGGATTTTGATGAAGTGCCAGAGCGTGTGGAACTCATTGAAAAACTGGAGCAGTATCGCCATAGGATTTGGGAAAAGTCCAACAAGCAGTTTATTCATGCGATGCGCCAGTTAAAACGTAATCCAATGGTAAAGTCTGCCCGTTATCAGGAAGTAATTGAGCAGTTGAATGAATGGCTGCGGGAATAAGATGTATACAAGCTTTCAATACCACTATTATATGAAAAAGAAAAATAGAATTTCATAGTTTAACAAAACGCTAACATTTGCATGTTATACTAGTTGTATAGTGTGCAAATGTTTTCTTTTTTTGGAGGTATATATGTTTAAAATTTTAATTGTAGAAGATGACAAGGAATTAAATCATTCCGTTTGTTCTTTTTTGAATAGTAATGGCTATGACACAACGGGCTGTCTTGGGGCAGAAGAGGCTTATGATGCCATGTATAACAACATATTTGATTTGATTATTTCGGATATTATGATGCCAGGAATTGATGGATATGAATTTGCCAAGACCATTCGTGAATTAAATCAGGAAATTCCAATTCTATTTATGACGGCAAGAGATGATTTGGCCTCCAAACAGAGAGGCTTTCGTGCCGGAATTGATGATTATATGGTAAAGCCTATCGAATTAGATGAATTGGTGCTTAGAATCGAAGCATTGCTTCGCAGAGCGAAAATTGCCAGTGCCAAGAAGCTTACCGTAGGAAGTCTCACTATGGACGCAGAAGAGCGTACAGCATATATTGGAGAGGATGAGGTGAATTTGACAGTAAGAGAATTTAATCTTTTATATAAATTATTATCTTATCCAAAGAAAACATTTACCCGTTCCCAGTTAATGGATGAATTTTGGGATGTGGAATCTTCTTCCAGTCCAAGAACAGTAGATGTATATATGACGAAAATCAGAGATAAGGTATCTGCCTGTGAGGATTTTGAAATTGTAACAGTACACGGACTGGGATATAAGGCAGTTATTAAATAAGTGTTGGAAATGAGGAGCTTATAATGAAAAAGAAAATGTTACGTTGGATTAGTAGATTCAGCATGGGCATTGCCTTGTTTACTTTTATTGTATTGTGTAATTTTATTCTGTTTTTTAGTTATGAACAGCGGTGGCAGGTGAATGGCAATTATGGAGCTGCCATTATTGTAGGGAATATCATTTTCCTTGCAGTGCTTTTTACAATAGCAGATAGCATTTATCATTATGTTGCGGTGAAGAAACCGATGAAAAGGATTCGTAAAGACTTGGATAAGGTTGTGGAAGGAGATTTTTCTGTGCGGATTGATTACATAAAGGGTGAAGATAGCGGTAATGAAATTGATGACGTTATTGCTCTTTTAAATGATGTAATACAGGAATTGTCTGGTGTAGAAACCCTTCGAACTGACTTTATTGCTAATGTGTCCCATGAATTAAAGACACCACTGGCGGTAATTCAGAATTACGCCTCTATGTTACAGAACCCGGAGCTTTCTGATGAAAAGCAGGTGGAATATGCCAAGAATATTGTCAGCGCATCTAAGCGTCTGACAGACTTAATTACGAATATTTTAAAATTAAATAAATTAGAAAATCAACAGATTTATCCGGAAACAGCTGTTTATGACTTAGGTGAGCAGATTTGTGAATGTATGCTTAATTTTGAAGAGGTCTGGGAAGCAAAGAATCTGGAGCTTGAAGTAGAGTTAGAAGAAGATATTCATATTAAAGCCGATGCAGAACTGATGACCTTGGTATGGAATAATCTGTTTTCCAATGCGGTGAAATTTACAGAGCCAGGTGGAAAAATTACCATTGGCTTAAAGAAAGAAAATGAAAAAGTTGTGGTTACTGTTGCAGATACTGGTTGTGGAATTGCACCAGAAGTAGGACAGCACATTTTTGAAAAATTCTATCAGGGTGACACCTCCCATGCGTCTCAAGGAAATGGACTTGGTCTTGCATTGGTAAAACGTGTTATTGATATTACAGGCGGTGAGATATCAGTGCAGAGTAAGTTGGGAGAAGGAACTACCTTTAAGGTGATTTTGAAGGCGGAAGGGTATGAGCTTGGAAAATAGAAAGAGTTAAGTATGAAAGATGAGAATAGAAGAAATGACAATACAAAAAGAGCAGAAATCTGCTTTGAATAGATGGAAAGATATTGGAAAAATACTTCTGTTTCCAAGTGTGTTGGTAAAAATTATTTTAGTTACTATTTCTGCATTGGCGATGTATTACGCATTTGGAACGGAAAATCCGGATTTGGTTATTTCCTGCGTTGGTTATACTATATCAGCATATTCATTAGTTGTTGTATGTGTAGGGGTTCCTGCCGTTGTCAAAAAAGTAAAAGCCAGACTATATAAAAATAAATATTGCAAGCGGTTTCTGACGGAACGTGACCTTAGAACAACGATTTCTCTTTATACAGGGGTAGGAATTAGTATTATATTTGTTTGTATTAAATTAGCAGCAGGGTACTATTACAAATCCTATTGGCTTGCAGGAATTGGGATTTATTATATGGTAATCAGTCTGATGCGTTTTGCACTGCTTCGTGGAGAACGGCTTGGAGCAAAGGCAGAGAATGAGCTGGAGCATAGAAAATATGGTTTAAAATGCTATTGGTTTTGTGGCGGGTATATGTTTCTTTTAAATATAGCAGTTTCTGGTCTTGTAATACAATTATTATATAAAAATGAAACCTATAGCTATCCGGGAATGTTGATTTTTGCTTTTGCGGCGTATGCTTTTTACAGTTTTATTATGGCAGTGGTTAATGTGGGAAGATACCGCAAATTAGTAAATCCGGTCTTTTCGGCAGCAAAAATGTTATCCCTTGCCAGTGCAATGGTTTCCATATTGGCGTTACAGACAGCGATGTTGACAGAGTTTAGCGAAGTGGGACAAGAGAACTTTGCAAGAAATATGAATTTTATAACAGGAAGTGCAGTTTGTCTTTTGATATTTGGAATGGCAGTCTGGATGATACGAAGAGCTGATAAGGAAATGAAGAAATTAGAGTTATAGTTGTTGGAAGGAAGAATTTGTTTAATAAATAGTGATTTGACTTTGGTAGGGAGGTTAAGAATGGAAAAGGATACAACATTTGAATATACTTACTCATCAGAAAGACAAAAAGAGATTGAAGCAATTCGAAGAAAATACGAACCAAAAGTTGAAGATAAAATGGAACAGCTTCGTAAATTGGATAGAGATACGGAAAAACCGGGCACCATTGCAGCGATTGTGGTTGGGGTGATGGGATTGCTGATATTTGGAACAGGATTAAGTATGGCTATGGTTTGGAAAGAAACGCTGTTGGTTTTAGGAAGCGTGGTGGGGTTCGTTGGAATGATTTTGATAGCACTGGCACTTCCAGTCTATAAGGTTGTGACAAAAAAACAACGAGAAAAAGTGGCACCGCAGATTCTGGCACTTAGTGAAGAATTGATGAAGTAGAATATATAAATAAAAAAACGATCAGAGAATATAATACCTGGTCCCTTTCAAAACTCTCTATTTTGTTAGTATATAGAGAAACAGCTATTTTAACAAAACTTTAACTTATGTTAAATAAGGGATAGGAAATTTGATGAACCCTTGGAAATCATAGGATTTTCAAGGGTTTTTGCTATGTTTGAGTTTGCGGAAAGAGATGGATTGTTTTATCCGTTGGTTGATGGTGCTATTGGAAGTGTAAAGACGAAGGACATCGGAAAGTATGGGCATTTATGGATTAACTTTATGGAAGAAGCATATCCGGAAAGCTGCAGAAGCTTGGTGCGATTTGGTTTGTTGGAGGAAAAGGCAGTTTCTGTAAATGAGGAAGCGTATGAGTTGTTGTGTGGTATGGAAGATAAATTGTTGAAGATATCAAAACAGAATGGAATAATTAAATTGATATTTAGGACTGAAGGTCAAGCTAATACAGTAATGTATAT
>CAZRLE010000123.1:0-6490 GCA_964600705.1 uncultured Lachnoclostridium sp.
CATTCGCCTTATAGAGCTCCCTGTGCACGCACGGAGCTCTGCAAGGCTCATTATATCACATTTCCAATAAAGAAACAATGTGGTGCATTCCTTTAAAGTGTGTTAATATGTTCTCTAGTCTTAAGAAACTTTTAAGAATTTTGTGAAACTTTTATTAAGATAGACTCTGTATACTAAGAATTGCAAAGAAGAGAAAGGATGGAGGTTAGAGATGTATCGAATACTGGTATGTGATGATGAGAAAGAGATTGCGGATGCATTGGAAATTTATCTGACCAATGAAGGCTATGAGGTGGCAAAGGCCCATGATGGCATTGAGGCATTGGAAATAATCGAAAAAGAAGAGATTCATTTGATTCTCATGGATATTATGATGCCTAGAATGGATGGAATGCGTGCGACTCTCAAAATTCGTGAGAAAAAGAATATTCCAATTTTGATGCTTTCAGCAAAAAGTGAGGATTATGACAAAATCTTAGGATTAAATGTAGGAGCTGATGATTACATAACAAAACCATTTAATCCCTTAGAGCTGATTGCAAGAGTAAAAAGTCAGTTGAGACGTTACACAATGCTTGGCAGCATGGAAAAGCAGGAAGAAGACGGCATTTATCGAAATGGTGGTCTGGAGTTAAGTGAGAATACCAGACAGGTCAGAGTAGATGGAGAAGAAGTAAAACTGACTCCGGTAGAATTTGGAATTCTTGCATTTCTTATGAAGGAGCCGGGAAGAGTCTTTTCCATTGAACAGATTTATGAAAATGTATGGAATGAACCTTCTTTTAGTCCAGAGAATACGGTTTCTGTACATATTCGAAGAATCCGTGAAAAAATTGAAATTAATCCAAAAGAACCAAAATATTTAAAGGTGGTGTGGGGCGTTGGCTACAAAATTGAAAAACTTTAGTCGTGCATGGTACATAAAATTAATTATGTATGTAATAATTGCGGCAACGGCAGCAGGAGTGCTGCTGTATGTGGGAAACAGAGGGGACTACATAGGCTTGAGTAATTTGAACACAAGCAGTTATGATGAATCTTATGATATTAGAAATTATTTTTACAAATATGGAAATGCGGCACTTGTTATAGGGGCAGTGGAACCGGGAATGCTGGATATCAATAATAAGGAATACTGGGATTTTAATGAAAATATTGCTGAAAAAGTGAAAAATGAAATTAGCAATTTCTACAATGTATGGTGGAATGAGGAAGGATATTGCCATTTGACCATTAACTATGATGGGTATGGAAATTTGTATTATAAAACAACCTATGATGTAGACTATTCCCAAATAATAGATTTGTCTTACAGTAATTTCTTGGCAGAGCATCCGGATATAGAAAAGACTGTTTTAAGCGGTGTTTTGCGCAGTATGCAGTATGACTATGACAGGGCGAGTGATACCCTTCTTCAGGGAGTAGAAGATTTTGGCTTAGTTTATGACATTGTAGAAAAAGATACCAAAGAATTAAAAGAGAAATATACCGCTCTTCCTAATTATGTCCGCATGGAGCAGAATTATGTAACGAATAGTTCAGTTGCAAATTTAATTGGAAATAGTATGGGTGGTTATTACAGTAACAATTATTCTTTGCAGGGCAAAATTTGTTATCTTGGTATCAGTAATGAGTATTACAATGAACATAATAGCCAATGGATGCAGGATACAGCTACAGCAAGCTATATGATGAATGCTATACTCATTGGTGTTGCGGTTATCGTAGTGGGATTTATCTATCTGGCAGTGGTGACAGGAAGAAGACCAGAGGAAGAGAAAGTATGCCTTTATCCGATAGACAGAATATGGTCCGAAGTGCAGTGGACAGCTGGTTCCTGTTTGGGAACCGGAATAATAGTTATCCTGGTGGAGGTTGTGTTCGATTCGGGAACTATTATAGCGAATTATTACATGGCTATAGTTGCGTTAATCGTTGTTATGGGAATGATGCTGTTAGCATTAATTCTTTCACAGATACGTTTGTTCAAAGCAAGAAAATGGCTGAATAGTTTTATCTGTATCCGTATCATAAAGGAACTATGGAGCTGGTTGAAAAAAATATGTGGAATTTGTAAAGCAACATGGAAACGAGGTAAGCTTTCAAAGAGAGCAGTATTTTGGGCAGTTGTACTTCCGTTAGCCTGTATGACATGGATTGGTGTACCATTTGTTATTGGATTTTTAATTTATATGATTCATAAACACATGGGTGATTTCCTTGCAGTCTGTGAAGGTGCAGAGAAAATCAGAAATGGACAGTTAAAATATCAGATACAGCTTAAAAATACAGGTGGTGAACTTGGTAAACTGGCAGAAGATATCAACGAAATTTCACAGGGACTTGAAAATGCTGTATCCAGTGAACTTCGTTCTGAACGATTAAAAGCAGAACTGATTTCTAATGTGTCCCATGATTTGAAGACACCATTGACTTCCATTGTGACTTACGTGGATTTATTAAAGCAGGAAGAAATTGAAAATGAAACTGCCAAAGATTACATTGAGGTGATTGACAGAAAAGCAAAGCGACTGACTGTATTAACCAATGACTTATTTGAAGCGGCAAAAGCATCCAGTGGTGATATGCCCGTCAATATTGAAACTGTAGATTTGAATGCACTGGTTCGTCAGGCATTAGGAGAGTTTGATGAGAAGCTTGAAAAGGCAGAATTAAATGTAAGACTTTCTCTTCCAGAAACGCCTTCCTATGTAAAAGCAGATGGAAGATTAACATGGAGAGTCATTGATAATCTCCTTAACAATGTGGTGAAATATGGACAGACAGGAAGCCGTGTTTACATTGAAGTAAAGGATATGGAAAATACCTTTGGTTTTGTGATTAAAAATATTTCGGCTTATGAGTTAAATATCCCGGCAGATGAGTTAATGGAACGTTTCAAACGTGGTGATGAATCCAGAAATTCTGAAGGAAGCGGCCTTGGACTTAGCATTGCAAACAGCTTGATTGATTTACAGCATGGAAACTTTAAGCTTTCCATTGATGGAGACTTGTTTAAGGCAGAGTTTGAATTGCCAAAGAGTATATAAAAGAACGGAATTCTTTAATTGCTTTTATACTAATAATGTGTTAAGATAAAAACGCTTGTGTGCTTATTCACAAGCGTTTTTATTACGATAAGGCAACAGGTGAAGTATGTTGCTGTTTGGTTTGAAAGGAAAATATACAATGGAAAAAAAGAGTAGTGGAAAAGCTCTGCTCCCATTAGGGATATTTGTAGGTATTTATTTGCTTACAGGTGCTGTTTTAGAGGCACAGGGCGTGGAAATGGCATTTTATCAGCTTCCGGCACCAGTGGCAGCTGTTGTTGGGATTATTGCAGCATTTCTTATGTTCAAGGGAAGTATTGATGAGAAACTGAAAGTGTTTTTAAAAGGATGTGGGCATGAGGATATTATAACCATGTGTTTCATTTTCTTATTTGCAGGGGCATTTACTAATGTATCTGGCGAAATGGGTGGTGTAGATGCAGTTGTAAATCTTGGTATGTCGATTCTGCCTCCTCAGTATGTGGCGGCAGGGGCTTTTATTATTTCTGCTTTCATTGGGATTTCTACAGGAACCTCTGTTGGAACCGTAGCAGCTATGACGCCAATTACCATTGGGCTTGCAAATGCAGCTGGAGTAAATGTCTATATGGTAGTAGCGGCAACTATCTGTGGTGCCATGTTTGGTGATAATTTGTCTATGATTTCAGATACAACCATTGCGGCTACGAGAACCCAAGGTGTTGCCATGAAAGATAAGTTCCGAACAAATATATCAATTGCATTGCCATCTGCTATTATTACAGTGATACTGCTTCTTATTTTTGGAAGACCAGAGGTAATACCAACAGTAGAAACATACACATTTGATATTATCAAAGTTCTGCCTTATTTGTTTGTATTGGTTAGTTCTTTGATTGGCTGGAATGTATTTCTCATATTGACAGGCGGGATTGTTTTCTCAGGTGTAATTGGTATTGCTTATGGAAGCTTTACAGTGCTTGAGTTTGCAAATCATATTTATACCGGATTTACAGGAATGTTTGAAATCTTTCTCCTTTCCATGATGATGGGTGGACTGGCACATATGGTTCAGGAAGAAGGCGGTATTGAGTGGGTACTGCAAAAGGTTAGAAAGGTCATCAAGAGTAAAAAGACAGCAGAAATGGGAGTTGCTGCAATGGTGTCCTTAGCTGATATAGCGACAGCCAATAATACAGTAGCTATTCTGATTACAGGAAATGTGGCAAAGGAACTGAGCGAAGAGTACGGTATTGAACCAAAGAGAACAGCCTCTCTTTTGGATATCTTTGCTTGTATCTTCCAAGGATTGATTCCTTACGGAGCACAGCTTTTATATGCCTGTGTATTAATTGAGAATTTGAGCAGTCCATTTCAGGTCATCCAGTATTGCTGGTATCAGTATATTCTGGCGGTAGTAGCGATACTGTTTATGGTGTTTAAGAAAGAGAAAAACTAGAGAATTGAATAAAAATTACAAGGGTTGATCTATAAGATGAAGGCTCAAACTATTTGGTGGGGAGAACCCCACCATTTTTTGAAATGTTGGAAGTTTGAGTTCCCGGACAATAGGATTGTGGACATAATATGTTTTATGATATAATAGCCAAAAGTGGCTATTATCAATGCACATTCGCCAAATACATGCAAGCATGCGCTTGGCACATTGTGATTATTGTATACCAGGACTGTCAATATAAACAATTGTATGTTTGTATGACAAGTGTGTTTGTAGAGATAATGGAGGAAAATGAGAATGATTCTATATCATGGAACTTTTGATAAAGAGGTAAATCCAATTTATGGAAAAGGTGATGATAAGCACGATTATGGTAGAGGGTTCTATTTGACAGAAAGTATAGAATTGGCAAAAGAGTGGGCAGTATGTAGACCGAATGATACAAATGGTTGGGTCCACAAATATGAATTGGATATTAGAGATTTGAAAGTTTTAGATTTTCAAGAAAAAAGTGTATTGTGCTGGCTTGCAGAATTGATGAAACATAGAGAAGCAGCAGATTCAAAAAGATATAGAATGTTAGCAGGAAAGTTCATTGATAAGTATGGAATTGACACAGAAGGTTATGATGTTATAAAAGGATGGAGAGCCAACGCATCGTATTTTTATATTGCTAAAGAATTTGTAAAAGATAACATTGATGTGGGTATTTTGGAGGAACTTCTTTCTTTAGGTGGTTTGGGAATCCAATACTGCATTAAGTCAGAATTGGCATATTCAAAATTACGTGAAATCGAAGAAGATTTGCTTGCTGTTTCGTTTGATGAATTTAATGTAAAGTACAATCAAAGAGATGTTACAGCGAGAGAACGTATGCGTGAATTGGTAGATTCAGATGCAAATAAGGTAACTAAGGTGTTCAGCACATTGTTTGACAAGGAGTGATGGAATGTCTGCTTACAAAAAAGTATATTTAGAAGATGTGGTGGAAAATCAGGGGAAATTATTTGATTTTGTAGCAAGTACATTTAAAGATAAAGATACGGAAGATTTTATAAACACTTATATGACAAGTAAAACAAGAAAAAGTATTGATGAAGCACAAGCTTATGTAAATACAATGCATGCAAAGGAATTGTGGAAGTATTTTTGTGATACGGATAATTATAGCTTGAAGGAAGGTAAATCATTAGGTGGATTTATGCCAGACTGGATTGGTGAATTTTATGCCTATTATCAATGGTATTATGATGTGCCAAGTGCTGAACTGGTAAAGAAAATTCCGGTAGATTTTTTGATGAAAGCTTATCATGGACTTCATGATTTGGAACTTGAGTTAGCAGTAAAAAAAGTGGGAGAAGTATAAATGCAAGTTATATGTTTTCATAATCCAAATGAGGAAAATGGTTATTTGAGTAACTGGTATCCTTCGGTATTTGTTATAGATGGAATTAGATTTTCTTCAATGGAACAATATATGATGTATAAGAAAGCAGTTGTTTTTCAGGATATGGATATAGCAACACAGATACTGGCTGCAAATGATGTGAGAAACATTAAAGAATTAGGTAGACAGGTATCCAATTATAATGAGAATTATTGGAATGGAATAAGACAAATTGTTGTGTATGATGGTCTGTTGGCAAAATTTTCCCAGAATGAAGATTTAAAAGAATTACTCATATCTACAAAAGGAACATTATTGGCAGAATGTGCAGTAAAAGACACAATATGGGGAATTGGGTTGTCGATGAATAATCCAGAGCGATTGGACAGAGCAAATTGGCAGGGGCAAAATTTGCTGGGATATGCATTGATGATGGTGAGAGATAAGTTGTAAATAATGTATAACTTGGGAACAGCGTAAGTTCAATGAGGTGTTTAATTTTATGCAAAATACAACTGAAAAGGTATTGTCAGGTTTGCATACAATTCCATGTAGACCTAAGATAAATTTTGCAGAAGGTTATCTTGGATATTATATGAACTCAAGTGCATATCT
>CAZRLE010000124.1:0-6429 GCA_964600705.1 uncultured Lachnoclostridium sp.
GTTTGGGTTCATAAAATACGGTCGCAGTATGGAGGCTAACAATGAAAAAAAGAGGCGTTGTAACAGTAATATCAGGATTTTCTGGTGCAGGGAAAGGAACTATCGTAAAAGAACTTGTTAAGAAGTATGATTATGGTTTGTCTGTTTCTGCTACATCCAGACAGCCAAGAGAAGGAGAAGTTCATGGCAGGGAATATTTCTTTTTGACAAGAGAAGAATTCCAGTGTATGATAAAAGATGGTCAGTTGGTAGAGTGGACAGAGTATGTAGGTAATTACTATGGCACTCCAAAGAAATATGTAGAAGAACAATTGATTGCTGGAAGAGATGTAATTCTTGAGATAGAAACAGAAGGTGCACTTAATGTGAAACAAGTCTTTGATGATGTACTGTTGTTATTTATTACACCTCCAACAGCGGAAGAATTAAGACATCGTTTGGTTTCCAGAGGAACTGAGACAGAAGAAGTAATTAAGAGACGTTTGGCAAGAGCCTACGAAGAAGCTGATTTTATGCCAAGTTATGATTACATTGTAATCAATGATAAATTGGAAGAGTGTGTAGAAAAGGTCCATGAATTGATTCAGAATCAGAAGATGAAGGTATATTATCAGCAAGATGATATTAGCAACATGAAAATGGAGTTAAAAGCTTTTCAGGAAGGAGAATAATATATGTTACGTCCATCTTATGCAGATTTAATGGAAGTTGTAAACAGCGAGGTAGAAACAGGAGAGGAAAATGTAGTAAGCTCCAGATATTCTATCGTATTAGCAACAGCAAAAAGAGCAAGACAGATTATCAATGGAAGTGAGGCGATGGTAGACGGCGGATGTCCAAAGCCATTATCTATCGCAATTGATGAGCTTTACAATTCAAAGGTTAAGATTGTAAGTGATGATGAAAAAAACATGTAAGGTGAAGATTCCGGCTGTCTAATTTAGACAGCCTTTCACGCATTACAGGGCAGGATTTAAGTAGGAGAACAGACAGAATGACACAGGGATTTGATGGAAAGAAATATAAGAGGGATGGGGCTGAAATGTCTGAAATGAACAATGAGAATAAGTCTGAAAGCATGAATCCAAAGGAAATGCTGAGAGAGTTGATTATATATGCACTGATTATTGTAATCTGTGTCAGTGTGGTACCTAAATATGTGATTCAGAGAACCATTATTACAGGACATTCCATGGAGAACTCTTTACAGGATCAGGATAATGTACTGGTAGAAAAGTTGTTTTTCAGGTTGTCTGATCCAAAACGTTTTGAAGTGGTTATGTTCTATCCGTATGGAGTTGAGGAAGAAGATTATTATGTGAAACGTGTGATTGGACTTCCGGGGGAAACCATACAGATAGTTGGTGATGATATTTATATTGATGGGGAATTGCTGGAGGAGGATTATGGCAAGCAGGCCATTACTTATCAGGGGATTGCAGAGGAACCATTGACTTTAGGGGCGGATGAGTACTTTTTAATGGGAGATAATAGAAAAGTAAGTTTTGACAGCCGCTATGAGGAAGTGGGACCTGTGAAGCGCGAGTTGATTGCAGGTAAAGCTGTTATAAGAATTTGGCCGTTAAACCAGTTTGGAGGAATCGACTAAAATTTCACTGAGGGGGAATTTTATGGGAGAATTTGGACAAAAGAAAAATGAGATGAAGCTTACAAAGAGACTGGTAATATTTTATATTGTTCCAATTACGATAATATTGTTGATTAGTACGTTATTTTCGGTAAGGTCTGTGTCTTACATGACCAATATTTTTTTGGAACATGAGGTGATTCATCAGGCTAAAATGGATTCAAGGCGGCTTGACAGTTATTTTGAAAAGTATTATATGCTGCTGGAAGAAGCGTCTCATAATGCTGCATTAGAGAATTATTTTAAAACACTGACAGAAGGGGAGAACTATAGTATCAATCCTTACTATAGTGAAATCAGAGAGATACTGGATAGTGTAATTAACAGTGCAATTGAAGAAGAAGACAGGGCTATTATGTGGCTTGCTGATATAGATGCTCAAGTGGTTATGGAGGATTCTTCCAGTGGAATGGTTATGACTTTGGAGGAAAATAACTGGAGATGCGAGAATCGTTCCTGGTATGCAGAAGCAGTAGAGTCTTATGACACCTTTTGTGCGAAGGTGTATGTATCAGCAGGGGTCGGGGAAGTTGTTTCCAGTATGATAACACCGATTAGGGACAGTGACACCGGGGAGCTTCTTGGCGTACTTGGAGTTGATATTGCTGTGGAACATCTTCCAGAGCTTTTAGGCAAAACTGCAGATGATGCAGGATTCTTTGTTGTTATAAACAGTGATGGTCTGATTCTTTATCATCCGGATGAGAGTCAGATACTGGATAAGTGTCAAAATTTGGATTATTACGAAACCATAGAAAGTCAGTTGTGGAACACGAACCAGACGATTTGCGAATTTGATGTAGAAGGCGAAAAGGTGCTTGGTGTCATTACACGAATTGACAGGGCAGGCTGGATGATGATTTCAGCGATGCCGGTTCAGAATATGAAGGACAGTATTATAGATGCAATCCGTCCAATTATAGTGATATGTGCTTTAAATATTTTGATAGTGGTAGCGATGAACTATTACTTTACTACGGAGCATATTATAAAGCCTTTAAAAGAAATTGAAAAGGCAACCGAGAGTATAGCTAATCAGAATGCTGATTATGAGCTGAAAGTAAAAAATCAGGATGAAATCGGCGTCATTGCCGATGTATTGAATACAGATGTGAAATGGCTGTTTAAGGAATTAAAGGAGAAAAACCAGCGTATCAATGAAAGTATGGAATATGCCAGAATCTATCAGTCAAGATTGTTTTCTAAAAAAGAAGAACTGGATGAGATATTTGCAGAATATGCGGTAATGTATACTCCACTGGAATATGTAGGTGGTGATTTTACTTGGAATTACAGAGGCAGTCAGGGAAGTCTTTTTATCATGGGAGACTGTACTGGGCATGGTGTTCCGGGTGCGTTGCTATCGGGAATGGTAATTACTATGCTAACCAATATAGTGAATGAAGAGAATTATACCAATTTACCATGTATTGTAAGAGAACTGGAACAGCAGCTCATCAGATTAAGCAGGTCTGGTACAGAAGGCTTTGAGGTTGGTGCGGCTACAGAAATGGATATTGGTATGCTATACATAGCCAATGCCGGAAGTATGAGTTATTTAGGCGGCAACATGGATATTTATATTCAAAATGGAAAGGAAGTTCAGAAAATCAAAGGGGAGAAGGTTCATGTCGGAGCGGGCAGTCTGGAGGCAGGAATGGAATTGCCTGTGCATGATGTGGAATATGACAAAGAGTATACCTATTTTATTGCTACAGATGGTTTTTATGAGCAGACTGGTGGTGAAAAAGGGATTCCTTATGGATATAGCCGGTTTAAAAGGGTATTTGGTGCGTTGCATGGTCAGTCTACCAACGATATACTAAATAAGCTTAAGATGAAATGGTTGAAGTATAAAGGGGTAAACAGACAGCGTGACGATGTGACGGTAGTTTGCTTTAAAGTCAGATAGGAGGGGGACAGTGTGGAAAAACTTTATGCGCAGTACACAGATAATGATACGTGGTATTCATATCAGGGAGAAATTTCACAGACAAGGCTTGAGGAGATACTTTCTGAGGTGGTAGAACGCATGAGGAAAGAAGAGATTATTCCTAAAGTGATAAGCTGTGCGTATTCAGTACTTGTAGAAGGGGTACAAAATATGGTACGCTATTGTTATGTACGAGAGGGAGAACCGATGCAGGGGATGGTTGTTGTGAAAAAACAGGCAATTGGGTTTCATATCGTGCTGGCGAATTATATTGACAGACAACAGGAAGCAAAGATGATATATCAGTTGGAAAGGCTTAACTTTATGACGAAAGATGAGTTAAAAGAGAAGCTTAGCCAGAACAGAAGAACGAATGCGTTAAGAGCGAATTGCAGTGCAGGACTTGGTCTTATGGAGATATCCTGCAGGTCATCAGGGAAGCTCAATTACCAAATGGTGAAGCGTAGTTTGGACTATAGCATATTTTTGCTGGAAGTGGTAATATAGAGGAGGAAAGACCTCTGCTCGCACAGGGGCTCGCATTTTCCTTCGGAAAACAAGGAGGAAAGACCTCTGCTCACACGAGGTTCGCATTTTCCTTCGGAAAACAAGGAGGAAAGACCTCTGCTCACATGAGGTTCGCATTTTCCTTCGGAAAACAAGGAGGTCTATATGTTTCATTATGAGAGACAAAAAACATCAGCCACACCATATATTTTAGTGGATGAAGAAAAATCTTATATGAAATTTTCTGGAGAATCATTTCCAGAAAATGTGATAAAATGTTATGGAGAGGTTAGTGCGTGGCTTAATCGTTATCTGGTAACAGAATTTGGGGAATTTACATTTGATTTTGAGATGATTTATTTTAATAGTAGTACTTCTAAGGTACTGACTAGTATGTTTTCCATGCTTAATGAGGCTGCAAAGGTGAACCATGTTGTTGTGAACTGGTGTTGTAGCGAAGACAATGATATTATGATTGAGTATGGCGAAGAATTCAAAAAAAATAATCAGAATATTGAATTCAATATTATTTTAGATTAAAGGAGCAGTAAGAGATGGTTGACAGAATTGATAGTTCCGTTTTGGGAAGAACAACCATGCGAATTATTCCTAATTCTGTTGTGGAAGAGCCTACAGAAGAATTTGCAGAGGTTTTACATACGACGGAAGGGAAGATAAAAGAAGCGACTGATTTAGATACGATATTTGAGGAAGCGTCTGCTGAGTATGGTGTACCGCTTTATCTTTTGAAGGCAGTGGCAAAGGCAGAGTCGAGCTTTAACCCTGACAGTGTATCCCAAAGTGGTGCCATGGGTGTAATGCAGCTGATGCCTGAGACAGCAGAGGAATTAGGTGTTTCAGATGCTTTTGACCCAGAAGAAAATATTATGGGCGGAGCAGATTATTTATCACAGAAGCTGGTTGAATATGGTGGTAATGTAGAACTGGCTTTGGCTGCTTATAATGCAGGAAGTGGTAATGTGGCAAAGTATGGTGGGATTCCACCTTTTGAAGAAACACAGAATTATGTGAAGAAAGTGACTGCTTATATGGAAGAGTATAAGCAGGAAATGGGAATTGCAGTTAATAATGCTGCAGCTACAAAGGATGTACAGAAGGAAACAACTCCTTCTGTTACTTATGGTGCTAATTATACCGCACTGGATGCTTATGAAAGAATGAAGGATGAAACTTACTGGAAGGTACTTAAGTAGTTAAGGTAAGGGTTTTTAGGGGAAGATGGGATTCGTCATGGGACAACGGATTCCATCTGTTTCTGCGTTTTTTGGTAACTATTCAGAGCCAGGCCAATGGGGTTCTGGATAGTTACACTTTTGGATATTACATGTGAGAAAGGGAAGTTAAAATGGCAAAGTTATATTTTCGATATGGAGCTATGGGAAGCTCTAAAACTGCAAATGCTCTTATGGTAGAATACAATTATTATGAAAGAGGTAAAAAAGCAATTCTTGCAAAACCAAAGCTTGATAACAGAGATGGTGCGACTACCATTGCTTCCAGAATGGGGCTTCGAAAAGAAGGGATTTTTGTGGAAGATTTGGTACAAATGAGCGATGAAGCTATTAAAGAATACGATTGTGTTATTGTGGATGAGGCACAGTTTTTAACAAAAGCACAGGTAGAGTTTTTGTTGCATATCGTAGATGATTTGGAAATTCCGGTAATCTGTTACGGACTTCGTTCTGATTTCCGTATGGAGCCATTTGAGGGGTCTATGTGGCTGATGACATGGGCAGATAAAATTGAAGAAATTAAAACAGTATGCTGGTGTGGAAGAGGTGCAGACTGTAATGCGCGAATTAGCAATGGCAGGGTGATTTACGCTGGAGAACAGGTTATGGTAGGCGGTAATGAATCCTATGTAGCACTTTGCAGACAGCATTACAAGGAAGGAAATTTAGGACCGGCAAGGGAAGAATAAAAAGGATACTTTAATAGAGCTAAAATAAAAAGTGGATAACAGAATTGAAATGTGAGGGATACTACTATGAAATTTACTAAGATGCATGGCTGTGGCAATGATTATGTATATGTAAACTGTTTTACAGAGACGGTGGCAAATCCGACAGCGGTAGCTCGTTTTGTCAGTGACAGACATTTTGGAATTGGCTCTGACGGACTTATTTTAATTCGTCCGTCAAAGGTGGCAGATTTTTGGATGGATATGTATAATTCTGACGGCTCTTCCAGTGAAATGTGTGGAAATGGTATTCGTTGTGTGGCAAAATATGTGTATGACTACGGTTTAACAGATAAGACAAAGATGACCATCGAATCCGGCGGTCAGATTAAGGTGCTTGATTTACAGGTTGTGAATGGA
>CAZRLE010000125.1:0-6381 GCA_964600705.1 uncultured Lachnoclostridium sp.
ATCCACTGACATTTCTTAGCTGCGAAATCTTTATTCTTTAAGATGTTTAATCTGTCTGGATTATCGCATCCGCAACCTTCCAGTGCTTTGATCATAGCTTCTGCAGCCGGACCATTTTCTGTACTGGAGTTCTTTGTTGCAAGATACTGTTCAAGAGCTGCTTTCACATCATCTTTTTCTGCTACTTTAAGTAAGTTTTCAGCAGAATCGATAACGCGTTTTCTTAATGCTCTCTGTGCTAATTCCATACCAAAACCGTATTCAGCGTTGTCTTCGAATAAGGAGTTAGCCCAAGCTGGTCCTCTTCCATTCTTATCAACTGTGTAAGGTGAAGCTGGTGAAGAACCGCCCCAGATTGAAGAACATCCAGTTGCGTTAGCAATGTACATTCTGTTACCAAATAACTGAGTCATTAATTTAGCGTAAGGTGTTTCACCACAACCTGCACAAGCTCCGGAGAACTCAAGATATGGCTGTTTGAACTGACTACCCTTAACTGTAGTAGGTTTGAATTTTTCAACTACTTCTGCCGGAGCGTCAACAGTTACACCATAATCGAACATCTTCTGTGCTTCTAACTGTGTTTCGATTGGCTGCATTGTAAGAGCTTTTTCGCCCTTTCTGCCTGGACATACGTTAGCACAAGAGCCACAACCTGTACAGTCAAGTACGGAAATGCTCATTGCGAATTTGTATCCTGGCATACCTGTTAAGTCTACCACTGTTCCTTCTGGAGCATTCGCTGCCATTTCTTCGTTCATAGCGATTGGACGAATTGCTGCATGAGGACATACATAAGAACAGAAGTTACACTGGATACAGTTTTCTGCATGCCATGCTGGAACGTCAATAGCAACACCACGTTTTTCGTAAGCTGCAGAACCGGATGGAAGTGTACCATCTACATAGTTCTTAAATGCAGATACTGGTAAGCTGTTACCTGTCTGAGAGTTGATAGCGTTCTGGATTGTGTTAACGTAATCAACAACATCCTGTCTGCTTCCTGTTACTTTTACTGTTAAGTCTTCGTCAGCTGCATCAGCCCAGCTTGCTGGAACCTGAACTTCAACGAGATTCTGAGCACCAGCTTCGATAGCATCGTGATTCATCTTAACGATGTCGTCACCCTTCTTAGAGTAAGAAGCTGTAGCTGCATCTTTCATATACTGAATTGCTTCATCAGCAGGAATGATATTTGCTAATTTGAAGAATGCAGACTGAAGGATTGTATTGATACGTCCGCCAAGTCCGATTTCTTTACCAATCTTAAATCCGTCGATTGTGTAGAATTTAATATTGTGTTTAGCGATGTAGGATTTAACCTGTCCCGGAAGCTGTGTTTCTAATTCTTCCGCTGTCCAGCTTGTGTTAAGAAGGAATGTTCCACCATCTTTTAAATCCTGAACCATGTTATATTTTCTTACATATGCAGGCATATGACAAGCAACGAAATCAGCTTTGTTGATTAAGTATGTTGCTCTGATTGGATCTTTACCGAAACGTAAGTGGGAAATTGTTACACCACCGGATTTCTTGGAATCATAATCAAAATAAGCCTGTGCATACATGTCTGTATGGTCACCGATAATCTTAATGGAGTTCTTGTTAGCTCCTACTGTACCGTCAGCACCAAGTCCCCAGAACTTGCAGGAAATTGTGCTTGCTGGTGTTGTATCTGGATTTTCAACTCTTGGAAGTGATAAGTTAGTAACGTCATCTACGATACCAAGTGTGAATTCTTTCTTTTCATCATTTCTATAAACAGCGATAACATCAGCTGGAGTTGTATCTTTAGAACCTAAACCATAACGTCCGGATAATACTGGTACATTGTGGAATTTAGAATCTTTAAGAGCTGCAACTACGTCTAAGTATAAAGGTTCACCAAGAGAACCTGGTTCTTTTGTTCTGTCAAGAACGCTGATTGTCTTAACTGTTTCTGGAATAGCTTCGATTAAGTGTTTAGCGCTGAATGGTCTGTATAATCTAACTTTAACTACACCAACTTTTTCGCCGGCAGCTACTAAATAATCGATTGTTTCATCAATTGTATCACATACGGAACCCATAGCAATGATAACTCTTTCTGCATCTTCGGCTCCATAGTAGTTGAATAATTTATAGTTTGTACCAATCTTAGCATTAACCTTGTCCATGTACATCTGTGTTAATTCTGGTACAGCATTGTAATATTCGTTACAAGCTTCTCTTGCCTGGAAGAAGATATCAGGGTTCTGAGCAGTACCTCTCTGAACCGGATGTTCTGGATTTAATGCACGACGACGGAATGCATCAACTGCATCCATGTTGCACATATCTTTTAAATCTTCATAATCCCAGATTTCGATTTTCTGAAGTTCGTGAGATGTTCTGAAACCATCAAAGAAATGTAAGAAAGGAACTCTTCCTTCAATTGCTGTTAAATGAGCTACAGCACCTAAGTCCATAACTTCCTGAACGTTGCTGGCACAAAGCATTGCGAAACCTGTCTGACGGCAAGCATAAACGTCGGAGTGATCACCGAAAATAGATAATGCGTGAGATGCAATCGCACGAGCTGTTACGTGGATTACACCTGGTAATAATTGACCAGCAATTTTATACATATTAGGAATCATTAATAATAATCCCTGAGATGCAGTATAAGTTGTTGTTAAAGCACCAGCTTCCAAAGAACCATGTACAGCACCTGCAGCACCTGCTTCAGACTGCATTTCGGAAAGCATTACTTCATGTCCGAAAATATTCTTTCTTCCCTGTGTTGACCACATATCTGTATAGTCAGCCATTGGAGATGATGGTGTGATAGGATAGATAGCAGCTACATCTGTAAACGCATAAGACACGTGAGCAGCAGCCTGGTTACCATCCATAGTTTTCATTTGTCTTGCCATTTCTCTTGTCCTCCTTTTATAAACCGTGAGAAACTCTGTCTTTGATTTCTCAGTTTTCAATACTGGTTATACCTCTCCTTGTGGAGAGCGTTGCCAATTTACACAATAACTTGTATACAAGTTATTGCTTAATTAACGTGGCTCAATATAATCAAGCCACATTATCGATATAATTTTATCACTTTTCAACCAAAAAGTAAAGACAACGAACTTATTTCTTGTTATTTTTATCCAGTTTATGATTGCAAATGGCGTTCCTGTCTAAAAAGCTTGCTCTTTTAATGGAATCTGTTCCATATTTTTCACGAATTTTATCAATTGCACTATCTAATTTTTCCAACTTTACATTTTTCTCTTTTGGAAACAGGCTTAACTGAAAGAAATCTTCCTCTGAAACCTTAGAAGCACTGACACCAATCAGGCGCACCGCTCTTCCATCCCAGAACTCCTGTAGCAGTCTGCAAGCTGTTTCGTAAATAATTCCCGTCGAATCGGTAGCTTCCTCTAATGTTGTCTGGTGGGAAAACCGCTTAAAATCCGTATCTTTAATTTCTACTGTCACACTATTACATTTTACCTTCGCGGCACGGAGACGACTTCCCACAGTCTCGCTAAGGGCAAGAAGAACCTGTCTTGCAGTCTCATAATCATCCACATCATGAGAAAGTGTTGTGCTGTTTCCGTAGCTTTTTGTAATCGGTTCTTCCTCTTCTATCTTGTCGTCTGCAATACCATTGGCATATTCCCATATCTGCTGCCCATATTTTTCTCCTAAATGGGATTTAAGCAGCCTGATATCCGTGTTTGCCAAATCGCCGATAGTTCGTATTCCCAAAAGCTCCATTTTCTTTTTTGCGGATTTTCCTACAAAATAAAGCTCTCCTACCGGTAACCCCCACATCTTTTCTTTTATTTCAGAAGGAAATAGAGAATGACATAAATCCGGCTTTTTAAAATCCGATGCCATTTTTGCCAACAGCTTATTTACTGAAACTCCTACATTAACCGTAAATCCCAGTTCCTCGCGAATCTGATTCTTTATTTTCTCTGCTGCCTCCATTGGTTCTCCAAACAAGTGGCAGCTTCCTGTCATATCCACAAATGCCTCGTCAATACTAACCTTTTGAATATCAGGCGAATACTGCCCCAGAATTTCCATAAACTTGTTTGAATATTCCTCATACACTTCAAATCTTGGCGGTACAATTACTAAATTAGGGCATTTATTTAAAGCGGAAACAATTGTCTCCGCCGTATGAATTCCATATGCTTTTGCAGGAATAGACTTTGCCAGAACAATTCCGTGTCTTTTTTCTCTGCTGCCTCCTACAATGGACGGTACCAAACGCAGATCTTCTTTTTCTCCCAAAACCTTCAGTCTGTACACCGCCTCCCAGCTAAGAAAGGCACTATTTACATCGATGTGAAATATTATCTTTTCCATAATTAGATCTTTTTAATGAAGTTCCCTTCTACTGAAATATCTTCCTTGCAGACCACAAAGGCTTTGTCATCTACCGAATGAACAAACTGTTTTAACTGTGGCATCTGATCCTTGTCGATGATTGTATAGATAATGGTAGTATCTTCTTCTGTATATCCGCCTTTTCCACCCCAGATGTTACAGCCTCTTCCCAAATCCTTCATGATATATTCCTTGATTTCATCTACACCACTCTTGGTAAAAATTGTTGCTTCAATACAGATATTCTGCAAATGAAATTTATCAATTGCAACAGAAGTTACCAATGCATAAATAACAGAATAAATAACGGTTGTAAGGTCAAATAAAAATGCACAAATAATAAACACACATATATTTACAATGGTATTCATCTTTCCAACACTAAAGTTTTTAAATTTACGGGTAAAATATATCCCAAGAATGTCCTGACCACCACAGGAAACTCCTTCTCTTAAATAAGTACCAGTTCCCCAGCCTGCCAATGCACCACCAATAATACATGCCGTCAATGGGTCTTCAATAATGATAGCTGATGGAACCGGAACTATTGTAAGAATCCCACTTAACATTGCTGCACCAAATAAATTGGTAATGAAAGAACCTTTTCCCATACCCTTGTATGCCAGAACAAATAACGGAATATTAAATAAAAAATATATAATACCAGCTATATCCATTGCTCCAAAGTTAATATGTAAATAATCCGTAAGAATGGTACGGATAATCTGAGCCATACCCATAAATCCACCATTATATAAATTAATTGGAACAATAAAAACATTGACACCAACTGCAAATGCAAACATACCAATAAATATTCTTGCAATGCCTGCAAGGTCTTTTCCTAAAATCCATTTCTTTGTAGTCATTCACTTTTATCCTCTCTCGTACACTTTCCCGCGTTCATGTACTAAAATAACTGTCTGCATTATATTACTTTATTTTCGTAATTTCAAGTATAGACAGAAAACAAACTGCAATCCTTACACATTTTCTGCGTAACGCAAAAAGTGGAATGTACTTTCATACATTCCACTCTTCTTAGCAGCGCTACAAGGATTCGAACCTTGAGATGACGGAGTCAGAGTCCGTTGCCTTACCGTTTGGCGATAGCGCTATGTTTTGTTGTTTCGCTGTATCTCTCAGCGACGAATATTATTATATACCATGTTTTTTAAAAATGCAAGCACTTTTTTAAAGTTTTTTAAATTTTTTTCAAACTTTTTTCTCAAAATACTCTCAACCCCTTATAAAATGGGCTTTTGCAGAAATCAACTTTTTTTAAAAAAGTTTAAAAAGCGGACAAAAAACTTACTTTTGCCCGCTTTTCTTTATCTCATAACCAATTTGATACCATTTTATAATTCAAAACGATTGTCCTACTAGTTTGTGATTACTTCTTCTGTATCTTTGTCGAATACATGAATCTTTTCTACATCTAAAGCAACCTTAACTGTATCGCCAGTTCTTGCCGGTGTGTTAGGTTCTACACGAACAGTAAATTCATTATTTTCTACAGAAAGATATAAGAATACTTCTGCACCTAACATTTCATATACTCTTACTGTTGTTTCAATTACGCTGTCTGGTGAAGAAGCAATGAATTCTGGTGTATCTTTGATATCTTCCGGACGGATACCGAAGATAACTTCTTTGCCTTCATAACCATTATCTAATAATACTTTTGCTTTTGCAGCAGGTAATTTAACAGAGTTAGCACCAAATACTAACTTAACTGAATCGCCTTCTTTTATAACTGTAGCATTTACAAAGTTCATCTGAGGTGAACCAATGAATCCGGCTACGAATAAGTTCTTTGGCTTATTGTATAATTCAATTGGAGAATCTACCTGCTGAACAACACCGTCCTTCATAACTACGATTCTTGTTCCTAATGTAAGAGCTTCTGTCTGGTCGTGTGTTACATAGATAATTGTTGTTCCTAATTTCTGATGAAGCTTAGAAATTTCTGTACGCATCTGTACACGAAGCTTTGCATCTAAATTGGAAAGTGGCTCGTCC
>CAZRLE010000126.1:0-6365 GCA_964600705.1 uncultured Lachnoclostridium sp.
AATTTACTACCTTTACCATACTGTGTCTTACTACAGTTTCTTTGTACATATAACCCTTCTGTAATTCTTCGGATACCATATTCTCACCAAAGTTTTCATCTTCTGCATGCATTACTGCATTGTGGAAGTTAGGGTCAAATTCCTTTCCTACTGCATCAATTGGTGTAACTCCAACTGATTCTAAAGAAGTCATAAACTGCTTGTAAATCTGTTCCATTCCCTGTACGAAAGCGCTGCCTTTGTCTGCTTCTGGAACACTTGCAAGCCCACGTTCAAAGTTATCAATTACTGGGAGAATTTTCTCTACAATACTCTTTGCACCAACTTCAAACATCTGACTCTTTTCTCTTTCAGAACGTTTGCGGAAATTATCAAATTCAGCCATGGTTCTCATAAGCTTATCATTTAATTCTGCAATCTGTTCATCCTTTTTATTATCTTCTTTTTTGTCTTTCTTTTTGAAGAATTTATGTCCTGAAGAAGTTTCCTTTGATTCTGCTTCTGCCTCAACCTCCGCTTCTCCTGTTGCTTCTTCTACAGTTTCTACTGTTTCTTCTGTAGTTTCTTCAACAGCTTCTTCTGCCACTTCTTCTGTTTCGGAAGTCAAATTCTCATCTTTCTGCTTTGTTTCTTCCAAGTCTAAACCGCCTTTCTAATTCTTCCTTTTAAATATATCATCCAACTCGACCATTAAGGTCTGGAGTGTGCTGACTACCTTTTCATAATCCATTCTCTTTGGTCCTACAATACCAATCTTGCCATAGACACCATCTTCAATCTCATAAGTAGCTGTCACCACAGAGCAATCCTTCATGGAATCTACCGTTGTTTCTTCTCCGATATAAACCTGTATGCCTCTGCTTTCGTTATCCTCCATGGTATCTGTAATCAGTCTTGTAAGCTGCTTCTTCTCTTCAAAGGTATAAAGAAGTTCACTTGCTTTCTCTCTGTCACTAAGCTCCGGATACTTAAGAATATTAGTTGCTCCGCTTGTGTAGATTTCCATGTCATCTACCGAAGCAATTACTTCTGCAATAATATCGAGAACATTTCCGACTACCGAACCATATTCCCCTGCCTGCATCTTCATTTTCTGAACCAGTGCCATATTGATTTCTGTTAAATCCAAGCCCTGTAAAAATGTATTAAGCAGGATATTAAGCTTTAATACTGTTTCATTATCAAGAACTTCTTCTATATGAATGAAACGGTTGGTAACGATATTGCCATCGGTTACGATAACAGCTAAAAGCTGGTTGGTATCCATACTGGAAAGCTGGATAAACTTAATTTTCTTATGCTTATACTGTGGCTTTGATACCATAGTTGCATAATTAGTATTTACTGCTAAAAGCTTTGCCACATGCTGTAAAAGCAAATCAATCTTATCTGCTTTTTCTTCCAGTTCAGCTCTCATATCACTGATTTCCTGAACCTTATCTTCCATCATGGTATCTACATAAAGTCGATACCCTTTGTCAGAAGGAATTCGTCCTGCAGAAGTATGTGGCTGAATAATATAGCCCATCTCTTCCAAATCTGACATCTCATTACGAATCGTCGCAGAACTCAAATTCAAGTCAGTGTACTTAGAAATCGTTCTTGAACCAACCGGTTCTCCAGTTTCCAAATAATTTCGGATAATAGCCTGTAATATCTTTATCTTTCTTGCATCCAGTTCCACTAAATCACTTCCTTCTGTGATGTTTTTATTCTGTTAGCACTCAATCTTTAGGAGTGCTAACATTTAATATACACATAAAATACCACTGGAAATCTCCTTTGTCAAGGTTAATTTTAGATTTTATATCTTTTTAATACTTTGTTTATAAATGAGCCATGCAGCGAAATAAATAAAAGAGCCTGTTGGGAGTTCACTCACAAACAGACTCTTTTATTTATTTTGATATAGGGCGAATGCCCACATGAGTAACCGCAGGTTACGAATGGCATGGCTCACATTCTACTTCTTCAAATATATATCCTCATAATCCTCTACCATAAACCGGTGATAAATAATATGACATCCTTCATCGGTAATACAGTACCGATAATTATCCGGTTCTCCGTCTTCAAAATACACCAGATAATCAAATTCCTCCTGTTCCATCTTTTCAACATGCACTTTGTCTGAGTGATTATAAAACTGCTGTAATATCTCTTCCATAGTACAGCCATGCTTTCCTACTATATTTATAAAGTCCGCAATAAATTCATTATCCCTCATATGCTCATGAACATATTCTGAACCCTCTGGCGGTATCACAAGGCAAAAACGCTCCTCTTTATTAGAAACCTTGATTTCGCCCAATTTTTCCTTCATTTCCACACAAAACGCTTCCAATATGGAAGTCATTTCTTCTATTTTATAATCAGTTCCAAAAAATCGATTTAATGATAACAGTGGATAATATAAACGGACTGTTTCTTTCATATATCCAAGCTTTAACTGCTGCTCTTTCATCATATCTATAAGATTCATTTCTAATCTTGAAAAATCCAAAGTATTCTCTCCTCTTCTCAAAGTTATTTACTCACAATAATGTACTCTGCTTTCCTCGTATCTATCCTGCTGTGGTCTTTCTTCTGCCGGATATCCACATGCAATAAGGGCAAATGCGGTCAAACGCTCCGGCATGTCCATAATTTCTGCTACTTTTTTCATTCTTTCTTCTATTGGAGCAATTCCAATCCATACTGCTCCAAGTCCCTGGTTATCTGCTTCTAATAAAAGATTTTCTACGGAAGCACTCATATCAATCTGTGCATACTCCGAACGTGCACATTCTGTCTGATAGCAGGCAACAAACACAACTGGCGCTCCTTTAGCACAGCCTGAATATGGACTGCTTTGAGATAACTGTTCCATTTTCTCTTTATTCGTAACTACATAATATTCCCAAGGCTGCTGGTTGCAGGCAGATGGTGCTGCCATTGCTGCTCTTAAAACTTTTTCTATCTTTTCCTTCTCTACTGCTGTTTCCTGATACTTTCTGATACTTACTCTGTGAAAGATGCTATTCATAGGGATATCTCCTTTTTATAATAGTTTCTACTTATGAAAACTGCCGCACATCTATGCGGCAGTTTCGTCTTTATGTATATTACAACTGATTCACATTCAACACATTCAGCTTCTTGGCATCCTGCTCCATTTTGAGCTTCTGCATCATTAAAGCATATCCGTCCAATACTTCCTGCTTCTTCATTTCTGAAACAGCCTTTTCTACATCCAAATCTTCAATTCTACTAGAAGCAGCTGTCAGATTTTCACTGGCAACAGAACTATATGCAGTTGCATGCTCCAGTGCATTGTAAGTAGCACCAAGACTGCTTCTTGCATCACTTACCTTCTCAATGGCTGTATCGATATCTTCTATACTAAAAGTGCCTGTTACATCAAAATCTTCAATACCAAGGCTTTCCAGTGTAGAATTATACATCTGAATCTCCATACCTGTTCCATCTGGATTAAGTGCTAAATTCATATCTGCCATACTTCCATCTAACAACTTCAAGGTATTAAATTCTGTTCCTTTTGCCGCATCCTGAATTCCCTGCTTTAACTGTTCTATTTCTTCCTGAATTGCAGCCTTATCCTCTGGTGCATAAATCCCATTGGATGCCTGTACTGCCAGCTCGCGGATTCTTTGTAAATTATCCTGAATGGATGCAAGTCCGCCTTCCGCTGTCTTAATTAAGTCCTGCCCTGTTTTACCATTGGCGTTACCCACATCATAACCATTGGTCTGGCTTTCCATCTTATTTACAATAGCAAGCCCCGCAGGATTATCCGCCGCAGAGTTAATCTGCTTCATGGAAGATAATTGTTCATATGATTTACTAAGTCCATTATTAATAGAAGATACTGACATAAGCCATTCCTCCTTCTTTCGTACAATAAAATTACTGTGTTTCTACTTATAAAATAACATATTTTGGGTGTTTAGGGAAGTATTTTTTCAGAAACCTATCTTCGCGAATAATGACATGCCTCTCCTCTCTCATCCAATGTCCCAAATGCATATCCCTCTGCCTTAAGCATTGTTATTATTTCTGGCAGTGCCTCTACAGTTGCTTTATTGACGGCTGAATCATGCATTAAAATCACTGGTTCATTATATTTTCCAAAATCTTTTTTAATATTCTTCAGGATAGAGGCTTTAGTAGGCTTCCCAATAGAATCTTCTGCACTGACGTTCCAGTCATAGTATTCATACCCTTCTTCTTTCATTTCCCTTATGACATCATCACAGATTCCTGACACATAACAATTTGCACTCCCCCACGGGAAACGATAGATGGTTGGTCTGACTCCTGTTGCCTCGTAGATCCGATCTGCGGTTTTATTGGCATCTGTCACATAGGCTTCTACAGATTTATAGATTTCATTGGACTTATGGCTGTAAGTATGAACTCCCAAAAGATGTCCTTTTGTTACCATCTCATTTAAGAGCTCTTCTTCCTCTTCCGTAATCTGGGAACCAATTAAAAAGAAGGTTGCCCGAACATTTTCTTTTTCAAGTATTTCCAATACTTTTGGAGTTAAAAAGGAAGGTCCATCATCAAAAGTAAGATATGCTATTTTCTTCTCCATTTCAACTTGTTGTCCTAATACGTCTACCACATTTTGTTCATTATTCTTCCACGCACTCTCATATACCCTTCCATTCCAATACATACCTACTGCCAAAAGGGCAAAACAAAAGACTGCACAAATATTTTTCCCAGACATATTCCCTCCTCTTGAAGTCTTTCAACGTCTATCAAAATATTTTATGCAGTCTTTCTAATATTATTATCTACTTATTTCATCATATCTTTACGATATTACACCTAACTTAATCGGAAACACTCATACTTTGCCTTTGTATGAATACACTCACGAAGTTCTGCCAGTCTTTCTTCTGCAGTACCTTCCTCAATTACGATATCCATGGAAAGTGCCATGCTGTTAATGGTCTTGTTATCCAGTTCACAGTTAATTTCTTCCAGTACTTTCAATTTCTCACCGTATGTTCTGGCATCTAAGAAATCCATCAACACTTTAAGAGAAGTATCCTGCTCTTCATCCACACTTGAAGTTACTGCCTGCTCCATTACTGAAGTCTTCATAACTTCAACCTCTGTCTCAGCACTTACTGCTGCCACTACAGGCTTTCTTTCTTGCACTTTCACTGTATCCTCGGCAGACTCTTCCAGTCTCAGTGCACCAATTCGTTCAAAACGATATTTTTGCTTTACCTCTGGATATTTTTCATGATCCACTTCACTTAGAAACATGGAAAGTGGTCTTACATAAGTGTCAAGGTTACCATACATCTGCTTGTATACTACCATTTCCTCTTCTGTTTCGGAATGAATGGCGATGGTGATAATTTCATACAGCTTATCCTTAAAATGTCTGTAGATATCTCCTGCCTCCGGTTTCCTTGTCTGTCCCATAATTATGTCTGCCTCCATACTACTACTCATATTTTTCAAAAACTCTATCTTATCACTATTTAGGATAGTCGTTATTTGATTACCTTAATCCAGCCCTCCGGTGCTTCGATTCTACCCATCTGGATACCGGTTAATGTATCATATAATTTCTTTGTCACTGGTCCCATTTCTGTCATTCCACTTGGGAAGCAGATTTCTTCACCATGATTTACAATCTTACCTACTGGTGAGATTACGGCTGCTGTACCGCAAAGACCACATTCTGCAAAATCTTTTACCTCATCAATCAGAACTTCTCTCTCTTCTACTTCCATTCCAAGATATTCCTTTGCTACTACCATAAGGGAACGTCTTGTAATAGATGGTAAGATACTGTCTGATTTTGGTGTTACTAACTTGTTATCTTTTGTAATGAAAATAAAGTTTGCTCCACCAGTTTCTTCTACCTTTGTTCTGGTAGCAGCATCTAAGTACATATTTTCATCATAGCCCTGTTCGTGAGCATCTACGATTGCATATAAACTCATAGCATAGTTAAGTCCTGCTTTAATGTGACCTGTACCATTTGGTGCTGCTCGGTCATAGTCACATACTCTTAATGTAAGTGGCTTTACACCACCCTTAAAGTATGGTCCAACCGGAGTCACAAAAATACGGAACTGGTATTCATCTGCTGGTTTTACACCGATAACCGGATTAGAACCAAACATATATGGACGAATGTAAAGTGTTGCTCCTGAACCATAAGGTGGTACATAAGCTGCATTAGCAGCCACTACCTTTTCTACTGCTTCTACAAAGCGTTCTTCCGGAAATACCGGCATTTTTAATCTCTTTGCAGAATCTACCATTCTCTTTGCATTAAGGTCTGGTCTGAATGTTACAATACGGCCGTCTTCTGTTGTATATGCTTTTAAACC
>CAZRLE010000127.1:0-6141 GCA_964600705.1 uncultured Lachnoclostridium sp.
CGTGTCCAAGTATATCTAACTTTAATAAATTGTGGTCAATCGAATGGTAATCAAAGTGGGTTGTTATTGTCTTTGTTGTCATATCATTTGCCGGTCTTTGTACCGGAGTAAAGGAATAAATCTCTTCCCCAAGAGGAAGAACAATAATTCCACCCGGATGCTGTCCGGTGGTTCGTCGAACCCCTACACATCCTTCCGCAATACGGGCAATTTCTGACTTTCTTCTTTGAATACCACGTTCTTCATTATATTTTAATACATAACCAAAAGCGGTCTTTTCTGCCAGTGTACCAATGGTTCCGGCACGATAGGTCTGCCCTTTTCCAAAGATGACTTCCGTGTAATCATGGGCATGACACTGATATTCCCCAGAGAAGTTAAGGTCAATATCCGGCTCTTTATCTCCGTAGAAACCAAGGAAGGTTTCGAATGGAATCTCATGTCCGTCTTTTGCCAGTGGTCTTCCGCACTTAGGGCACAACTTATCTGGCATATCACAACCAGAACGGCCTGCATATTCCTTTACTTCCTCTGACTCAAAATCCGAATACTTACATTCTGGATTCAGACAGTAGTAGTGAGCCGGAAGTGGATTTACCTCTGTAATACCAGACATAGTTGCTACAAAGGAAGAGCCTACGGAACCACGGGAACCAACCAGATATCCATCTTCATTGGACTTCCACACTAATTTCTGTGCAATAATATACATAACGGCAAAGCCGTTGCTGATAATAGACTTTAATTCTTTCTCAAGTCTTGCCTCTACAATGGCAGGTAATGGATCACCATACATAGAGTGAGCCTTATCGTAACAAATCTTTCTTAAATCTTCATCAGAATTTGGAATAACCGGCGGACATTTATCTGGTCTTACCGGAGCAATTTTCTCAATACAATCTGCAATGTAGTTGGTATTGGTAATGACTACTTCTTCTGCTTTCTCCGCACCAAGATATGCAAATTCCTGAAGCATCTCCTCTGTTGTACGAAGATATAACGGTGCCTGCTGGTCTGCATCCTTAAAACCCTTTCCCGCCATAATAATACGGCGGTATACTTCATCCTCTGGGTCTAAGAAATGTACGTCACATGTTCCTACAACTGGCTTATTAAACTCTTCCCCTAATGCCACAATCTGCTTATTGATAGCAATTAAATCTTCATCACTGTTAATATCTCCATACTTTTCATCCCTAACCATGAAGGCATTGTTCCCAAGGGGCTGAATTTCCAGATAATCGTAGAAATTAACAAGTCTTACGATTTCTTCCTGAGGCTGCCCTCTAAGAATTGCCTGATAAAGTTCCCCTGCTTCACAGGCAGAACCAATAATCAGACCTTCTCGGTTCTCTTCAAAGAGACTCTTTGGAATTCTTGGTCTTCTCTGGTAATAATCAATATGGGAAAGAGATACTAATTTATATAAATTCTTTCTTCCAAGGTCATTCTTTGCCAGTACCACCGCATGGTAAGTTGGCATCTTTTTTATACCTTCTTCTGAAATCTTGCTCATTTCATTAAGCTGTTCTAAAGTAGAAACCTCTCTACTTTCTAACATTTCAATGAACTTCACAAAGATTTCCGCCGTCGCACCTGCATCATCTACTGCACGGTGATGATTTTCAAGAGAAATACCAAGCTCTTTTGCCACAATATTTAACTTATATCTTCCAAGCTCTGGCAGTAAGGCTCTCGCCATACCAACAGTATCAATTACGGTAAAATCTACCGGAATATTCAAAAATTCTGCTTTCTTGGTAATAAAGCCCACATCAAAAGAAGCATTATGGGCAACCAAAATACAGTCCTTACAGAATTCCAAAAATTCCGGAAGCACTTTATCTATCGTAGGTGCAGGAAGTACCATTTCATCGGTAATTCCTGTTAACTTTTCAATTTCAAATGGAATTGGAACTTCTGGGTTAATAAAGGTACTGTATTTATCAACAATCTTACCTTCTACTACCTTAACTGCCCCAATTTCAATAATTTTATCCTTTACCGGACCAAATCCCGTTGTTTCAATATCAAATACCACACAAGGGTCTTTGATCGTCTGACCTTTGGCATTCTCTACAATGTTCTTAATATCATCCACCAGATAGATTTCACAACCATAAATAATCTTAAAATCATCACCCTTATCCAATGCATGACTGGCATCCGGAAACGCCTGTACTACACCATGGTCTGTAATTGCAATAGCTGACATTCCCCATGACTTTGCTCTTTTTACAAGTGTCTTAGGGTCTACTACCGCATCCATGTCACTCATCAACGTATGTGCATGAAGCTCTACACGTTTCTTTGCACTGTTATCTTTTCTAGGCACTGTAAAGTCAGGAATCGTCTTAATCCCTACAATAGAGCTAATTCCTACTTCTCTGTCATAACGGTCTAAAAGAGCCATCCCTTTCAACTTAATGAAGGTGCCTTTCTTGAGCGTTCCAAGAACCTCTCCTACCTGCTCATTCTTTAAGAATAATTTGCCTGCGATGGTGTCCGTAAAATCCGTTATATGAAAGGTAACTATTGTTTTCTCATTACGCAGTTCTCTTGGTTCTACGGAAAGAACCTTTCCATGAACCACAACTTCCCCAATCTCATCCTGAATGTCTGCGATTGGCACAATCTCTCCATCAAATGGTCTTCCAAAGAAAATATCCGGGTCTTCCGGAAGCTTACGAAAGCTTCTCTTACCCTTTTCAAAGGTTTTATAGCTATTTACACCATCTGAAGCTCTTTCTGCCTTCTTAGGCTCTGCATTCTTCTTATCCTCTGTACTGCCCGCCTTTTTCTCCGCTGATTTTGCTTCCTTACTTTCCTTATCAGCACCATTTTCCTTCGCAGGCTTTGTCTCTGAGCTTTCTGCACTCTCATTACTACGTGGTTTTACAGGCATTACAAAAACAGGTTCTTCCTCTTCCTTTCGCTTTACCTCATAATATGCAAAGCTAATCTGGACTGAAAAACCACAACGTTCATTAAAGATTTCTAAAAGCTTATCACGAAAATGAGCAGACCTTTCTTTGATTACAAAGTTGTCCTCCAAACCAATGGTCAGCTTGTCACCTTCAAATTCAAACTTGGCATTTTTTAAAAGTGCCGCATCCAATACGCTTTCTTCTCGGAATTCATCCAACATACTGTCAAAATAAATTGGCAGCAGTTTCTCCGGTGTATAACTTGCCGATAATTCATACTTTTGCTGAAAACAAATATCATTAACATAAGATGTTCCCGAATCTGTAAACAACTGTTTCCTCATCTGATATTCCATTGTTTTCAAATTGCGGTATGTAATAAGCCTTTTACTTTTGATATATATCTTAATACGATCATGGCTCCTAGATGCCACTACCCTTTCTACTTCTACTTCTTCAAAGAGCTTTGTTAAATCTGCTCCTACCTGCAGATTATCAAACACTTCAAAAAATAACATGAAATCCCTTCACCTTTCAACACATGATTTCTAAAGTCAGCAATAAGCGGACACCTTCCGGCTTCCGCTTATTCACAAACTCTTATATCTTATTTGCCCCAGTTAAGAAGTTCTTCTCTTAAGGTCTCTAACAATGCTTCTTCCGGCATCTTCTTGATAACCTCACCTTTTTTGATAAGAAGTCCTTCTCCAATACCGCCTGCAATACCAATATCTGCTTCTGCCGCTTCTCCCGGACCATTTACAACGCAGCCCATAACAGCAACCTTAATATCCAAATCAATGTCCTGCACCATATCTTCTACCTTATTGGCAAGACCAATCAAATCAATCTGAGTTCTGCCACAGGTTGGACAGGATACTACTTCAATGCCACCTGTTCTAAGGCCTAATGTCTTAAGTACCATCTTAGCAGTTTTGATTTCTTCCAAAGGTGCTCCTGTTAAGGACACACGAATGGTATCACCAATTCCCTGTGAAAGAATTGCTCCAAGTCCTACAGAGGACTTAATATTACCGGAATATACCGTTCCAGACTCTGTAATACCTACATGAAGCGGGTACTTTGTCTGTTTTGCAATCAGCTCATGAGCTTTGATGCACATAAGTACATTAGAAGACTTAATGCTGATTACCAGATTGTCATATCCCATCTCTTCAATCATTTTTACTTTATCTAATGCACTCTCTACCAGACCTTCCGCTGTAACAGAGCCATATTTTTCAATCAAATGCTTCTCTAAGGAACCACTGTTTACACCAACACGGATTGGAATATTACGTTCTTTTGCTACCGCAATTACCTTTTCTACTCTATCCCTGCCACCGATATTTCCCGGATTAATACGGATTTTGTCCGCCCCATTTTCCATGGCTGCAATGGCTAATCTATAATCGAAATGAATGTCTGCAACCAAAGGAATATGAATCTGCTTCTTAATCTCAGAAAGTGCCTGCGCCGCCTCCATTGTTGGCACTGCACAACGGATGATATCACAGCCTGCAGCTTCCAGCTCCAGTATCTGCGCCACAGTTGCTTCCACATCTTCCGTCTTCGTATTTGTCATAGACTGGATTAAAACCGGATTACCTCCACCAATTTTCTTATTTCCAATCTGAATTACTTTTGTCTCATCTCTATACATAATCTGCCTTCTTTCTATTACTCTGCCACTATGCACTGCATTACCATTCTTACTTTATCTTCTATCCGAAAATGCGTGTAATATCATTGTACATAACAAATACCATTAAAAGCATAAGTGCCGCAAGACCAATCATGTGTATCATAGCTTCCTTTTCCTGGTCAATTGGTTTTCCTCTTAGAGCTTCAATTAAAATAAACACCAGTCTTCCACCATCTAATGCCGGAATTGGAAGAAGGTTCATAACACCTAAGTTAGCACTTAACAGGATGCACATATTGAGAATATTTAAGAACACGGTTAAAAATCCATATTCTGCGCTTTCCTCAATAACACCGCCAACCATATTGACAATACCAACCGGACCTGCAATCTCATCCGTTTTTACACCACCGGTTACAAGCTGGGCTACCGTCTTAAGTGTTGTTTTTACCCAATATTTCACTTCAATAAGACCATATTTTACCACTTCTGCCGGTGATGCTTTCGCATAGGTACTTCTTAAGGTAATTCCAACCACCCATCTTCCTTCTGCATTCTGGACCGGCTTTACAACTGCATGGTTTTCTTCGCCATTTCTCTCATATACAATCTCTAATACAGAGTCCTCTGTTACCGGATTGAACTGGAAGAAAGCTGTTACTTCACGAAATACATCCATTGTTTCCCCGTTAATAGACAAAATTTTGTCACCGGCCTGAATACCAGCTTCGCTCATGGGCATCCCTGCCTGTACTTCTGGTACAATCGGTGCATCATAGCCTGCAAAGCCAATCAATAACATCGACAGTACAAATGCAAGAATGAAGTTGAAGAATGGTCCGGCAAAAATCACCCAGAATCTTGCCCATACCCCTTTCTTACCAAATGCATCATCAGCATCTGACACTTCATCTTCACCAACCATCATACAGGAACCGCCAAGAGGCAGCAGTTTAACTGAATATTTGGTAATTCCCTCAAATTCTTCCAATGCTTCAAACTGCTTCTGACTCATAAAAAACTTCAATAAAGACTTTTCTTTATTCTTAACATAAGTCACAATTCTTGGTCCCATACCCACAGAAAATTCAATTACGCCTACTCCATTTTTCTTAGCCAGAAGAAAATGTCCCAGCTCATGAATTACAACAATCAGCGTAAAAATTAACAATGCTACCAATATGTTCATATATCTCATTTACTCCATTCTAATTAATTCCATTTACTACGAATCGTTTCATACGTTTCTGCCTCAATGGCAAGAATCTCTGAAAGATTCGGATTTGGATTCCATGTATGCTTACTTAATGCATATTCTATCATTTCCGGAATTTCCAGATAACGAATTTCTCTCTTCAAAAACTTGGCAACTGCCATTTCATTTGCCGCATTAAAGACAGTTGGCATACTTCCGCCCTTTCTTCCTACTTCATAAGCTAACTTAAGACCACGGAAGGTCTCCATATCCGGCTCAAGGAAATCAAGCTTTCCAATTTTCCTAAAGTCTAATCTGTCACCATCCAGATATTTTCTACTTGGATAAAACAGAGCATACTGAATTGGAAGCTT
>CAZRLE010000128.1:0-6080 GCA_964600705.1 uncultured Lachnoclostridium sp.
ATGCTGTGTTAAGTGATGCTGATAAGAGAAGACAGTATGACCAGTTTGGACATTCTGCATTTGATGGTGGTGCAGGTGGAGCGGGTGGTTTTGACTTCTCTGGTATGGATATGGGCGATATTTTTGGCGATATTTTTGGTGATTTATTTGGTACAGGAAGAAGCCGTGGAAGAGCCAATAATGGTCCAATGAAGGGTGCCAATATCAGAACCAGTGTAAGAATTACTTTTGAAGAAGCTTGCTTTGGAACAGAAAAAGAGATTGAACTTACATTAAAGGATGAATGTCATACTTGTCATGGTACAGGTGCAAAACCTGGTACATCAGCAGAAACATGTCCTAAGTGTGGTGGAAAAGGTCAGGTTGTATTTACACAGCAGTCTTTATTTGGTATGGTTCGTAATGTGCAGGCATGTCCTGACTGTCGTGGAACAGGTAAGATTATTAAAGATAAATGTACCGATTGTTATGGAACTGGTTATGTAAGTAACAAGAAGAAAATTCAGATTTCCATTCCAGCCGGAATTGATAATGGACAGAGTGTAAGAATCCGTGATAAGGGTGAGCCGGGTGAAAATGGTGGACCAAGGGGAGATTTACTTGTGGAAGTAATTGTAAGCAGACATCCAATTTTCCAGCGTTCTGATATGGATATTTACTCTACAGCGCCAATCAGCTTTGCACAGGCTGCACTTGGAGGAGAACTGCGAATCAGTACAGTTGATGGCGACGTTATGTATGATGTAAAACCGGGAACACAGACAGACACTCGTGTACGTCTTCGTGGAAAAGGTGTGCCATCTCTTCGTAATAAGAGTGTACGTGGTGACCATTACGTAACATTGGTTGTTCAGGTACCAACAAGTCTTAACAAGGAGCAGAAAGAGCTGTTAGAAGCTTTTGAACGTTCTATGAAAGGTGAAAAGGTAGAGATGCCTGAGAATGCAGAAGAGGGTACACAGGAAAAGTCTAAGAAGAATTCCTTTGGAAAAAAAATTAAAGAAAAATTAGACGATATGTTTGATTAAAATAGGCAAAAAGGGCAGAATCATGCAATAAAATGCAGGTTTTGCCCTTTTTTTCGAGGAAAGTATAAGCCAGGCAGAAATGCTTGCATTTCTATTTGGCGTCGCCTGTGAGTCTTAGAAACTCGCAAAGCCTGTTTCTCATGACTGGGTTTTGTCGAATTTTGCGATATTTTATTTCGTACATTTTTGTAAATCCATTGACAAGAAAAGAAAAAAAGAGTATTGTAGGGAACATTGTGTGGATTATTGATATGAAGAGAGGACCATATCAGAAACGGGAGAAAAGCGCACTTCAATGTTAATGTGAGGAAAATGAGAGAATACAGAAGGATAATTAAAGGATGGAAAGACTTATAAGAGGAAACTTCAGAAGAAGCAGGGAGCTAGAAGTTGAGAGAGCTATCAGCAGAGCGTTAAAACATGGTGGTTTTTCGGTGTGTTATCAGCCGATTTATTCCATAAAGAAAGACAGGTTTGAGTCAGCAGAGGCATTGATTCGACTTTATGATAAAAAACTTGGATATATTTCGCCGGATGAGTTTATACCGATTGCGGAGAAGAATGGAACTATTTTGCAGATAGGGTTATATGTGTTTGATGAGGTTTGCCGTTTTATTAAAAAACAAAATTTGCAAACTTATGGAATTGACTATGTTGAAATTAACTTATCTGTGGTACAATGTATGCAGAGAGAGTTGTCAAAGCAGCTGGTAAGAATTATGAAGTATTACCAAGTGAGAAGTGAGCAGATTAATCTGGAAATTACGGAGTCTGCTGTGGTAGAAGAGCCAGAAAGATTAAAGGAGAATATGAGAATTCTTTGTGAAGAGGGAATTCAGTTTTCTTTAGATGATTATGGCAGTGGTTATTCTAACATGAATGCAGTAGTTAGTCTGCCATTAAGCTATGTGAAATTAGATAGAAGTATTGTCTGGTCGGCATTTGAAAATAGCAGAGCTTACATTGCGATGACAAGCTCCATTGAAATGTTTAAAAAGATGAATTTAAAGGTAATTGCAGAGGGAATAGAGACCATAGAGCAGTCAAGAAGATTATCAGAGCTTGGGTGTGATTATTTACAGGGTTATTATTATTCCAAGCCTCTTCCGGAGGGAGAATTTTTGCAATATCTTCTGAAGATGAATGCAGTGGCATAAGAAAGGTGGACATAACATTGAAGTGGATGAAAGTTTCTTTGAAAACAACAACAGAAGCAGTAGATTTTATCAGTAATTTATTTGATGAATTAGGATTGGAAGGGATTCAGATTGAGGATAATGTGCCTTTATCACAGGAGGATAAAGAAGCTATGTTTATTGATATTCTGCCTGAACTTCCACCAGATGAAGGAGAGGCAACTGTAACTTCTTATGTTTCACCAGAGGTGGATTTGGAAGAATTAAAGAAGCAGATTACAGAAGGTTTGGAAGAAATTTCTGCTTTTGTCAATGTAGGTGAAGGAACTATCACAACCGAAGAAACTGATGATGGTGACTGGATTAATAACTGGAAGGCATTCTTTAAGCCATTCCGTGTAGCAGATGATATCGTTATTAAGCCAACATGGGAAGTATTAGAAGACAAAAAAGAAGATGATTTAGTCATTGAAATTGACCCAGGGACAGCCTTTGGAACAGGAGCACATGAAACAACAAGACTTTGTATCCTGGGACTTCGTAAGTATATTACTCCAGAGACAGAATTACTTGATGTAGGATGTGGAAGTGGTATTCTTTCCATCATTGGATTAAAATTAGGTGCAAAGCATGCAGTTGGAACAGATATTGACCCTGCGGCTTTGGTTGCAACTCATGAGAATATGGAAGTGAATGGTATTACAAAAGAACAGTTTACAGCCTACGCTGGAAATATTATTGCAGATAAAGATGTTCAGGAACAGGTGGGGTTCCAGAAATATGATATCGTAGCAGCTAATATTTTAGCAGATGTTATTATTCCACTTTCCGGTGAAATCAGACAGCATATGAAGCCGGGCGGATTATTTATTACTTCCGGTATCATTGATATGAAAAAGCAGGAAGTTCAGGAAGCACTTCTTAAAAATGGATTTGAAATTGTGGAAATCAATGAAATGGGAGACTGGATTTCCTTTGTAGCGAGATAAGAAGAAAAAGAAAAGTTTTGATGCCACAGAAAGAATGGTGGCATGGCAGAAAAGCTTGAAAATAAAGGATTTGTGGCGGAACAGACATTTGTAACCATATCAGGATACAGATGTCTGTTTTGAAAATTTGTGTTGATTTATGTAATAATATATAAAAAATAGAGATTTGATTTGTAAGAAATGTCAATATACATCGTGTAAATAAATGTGATATGATATATTATACAAAATAAAGTGTTTAACAAGATTAAGATACCAATGGATAAAGTGCATTATCTTGGATAGACATAATATTTTGGATGTGATACAATGACTTTACAGTGGTATGGTGCGCGCAAAAGGTGTATAAGGCAGAATAACACATGGAACATAACGTATACGTAACAGGTTAAGATAGAGGCGAATTAGAGAAGGAGGACGATAGCATGGAGAATAAGGAATTATTAGGCGCAATTTCACAAATGTTAGATGAGAAGTTGGAACCAATCAAAGCAGATATATCTGATTTAAAGGAAGATGTATCCGGTTTAAAGGAAGACGTATCCGGTTTAAAGGAAGATGTATCTAGTTTAAAGGAAGATGTATCCGGTTTAAAGGAAGATGTATCTGGTTTAAAGGAAGATGTATCTGGTTTAAAGGAAGATGTATCTAGTTTAAAGGAAGATGTATCTGGTTTGAAAGAAGATGTATCTTGCTTGAAGAAAGATGTTGCCAGATTAGATGCAAGACAGACCAAGATGGAACTTATGATTGAAAATGAAATTCGACCAGATATCAAGCTTTTAGCGGAGAACTATGTTCCGGCAGCAAAGATGTATAGGGAGCAGGCCGATAAGATTGAGCAAATGCAGACGGACATTGCTTTGATGAAAAGCGTCATACGAGAACATAGTGAGATTTTGCAAAGAGCGGCATTGGCTTAAGGATTTGGTTGAGAATGAAGATGAATAGGTAAGAAATAATAAAGAAAGATGTGAAATTGGTCGAAAGATTGCAATTTCACATCTTTTTTGTTTATAATAGAAGAAGTGAAAGTGGGACAGAAATGATGGTTATTTAAATTTTAGATAAAGTGATAGAAATGGAGTGTTTACACTATGTATTTAATAAAAGAATTATCAGACAGTGAACTATTAAAAATGTATCAAAGGTATATCAACGAGCATTTTCCTGCTGATGAAGTAAAGCCACTTGAAACCATTGAAAGAATGGTGGAAATGGATTACTATTATGGGCTTGGGCTTTATGATGCCAGTGAAGATTTTGACGGAGAGCTTGAGGCGGATTGGTTGGAACAGCTTCCGTTAATGGGATATGCCTTCTTTGTAAAAGATACCAAAGAGAATATCATGTTGTTAGATTACTTTGCTGTTTTAGAAGAATATCGAAATGATGGATGGGGAAGTATTTTCTTAAGTAAGATGAGAGATATTGCGGAGGATTACAGAGGAATCCTTTTGGAGACAGAGGATATTGATTTTGCCAAAGATGAAGAGGAAAGAAGTCTTAGAGAACGAAGAGATGATTTTTATGCCAGAAATGGTGTGGTAAAAACAGATGTAAAAAGTAAGCTTTTTGGTGTGAATTTTGCAATCTGGTTTTATCCGGTAAAAGAGGAATTAAGCTTCGAGGACTGCAGAAAGAGTCTTATCAATATTTATAGGACTATTGTGCCGGAATCCATGTATGAGAAGTGTGTGGAGATTGGGTAAGAATCGGATAAAGGCGTAGAATATCTGGCAGGCAAAGTCAGCAGAGTTTGACTTTTAGATGGAATAATGTTATCATATAGTGTTAGTAATTGTGGTCGTGATTGAAGAAAAGGTTGAAAATAATACTATGCATTGTTTTTATACAGAAAAGGAAAATATTGTGGGCGGACAGGCCTATATAACAGGTTCCGATGTGAATCATATTCGTAATGTGCTTCGCATGGAAATCGGTGAGGAAATTGTTATTTGTGACGGAGAAGGAACTTTTCATACCTGTGCAATCCAAGAAGTATCTAAAGAGCAGATTGAGACACAGATTTTGGAAAGTAAAGAAGCTGAAACAGAACTTAATGTAAAGATTATCTTGTTTCAGGGATTACCCAAGAAAGACAAAATGGAATTAATTATACAAAAAGCGGTGGAACTTGGTGTTCATGAGATTGTTCCGGTTTCTACCCGTTTTTGTGTTGCTAAGATAGAAGATGCTAAGAAGGAAAAGAAAAAGCTGGAGCGATGGCAGGAGATTGCTAAGGCAGCAGCTAAGCAGTCAGGAAGAGGGATTATACCTCAGATAAAGCCGGTTATGACTTATAAAGAGGCTTTAAAGGCTGCAGCAAAGATGGATAAGTCAGTGATCCCTTATGAAAAGGCAGAAGGAATGAAGGTTGCTGTTGATGAGATAGGTAAGATGGCAAAATGTCAGTCGGTTGGTATCTTTATTGGACCGGAAGGTGGATTTGCAGAAGAAGAAATTGCAGGTGCGATAGAGAATGGTGTTACCCCAATTAGTCTTGGTAAGAGAATACTTCGTACAGAAACAGCGGGATTATGCATTTTATCTGTACTTATGTTTGAGATTGAGAAAAATAGTGAGGAGGCTTAATGTGATTGCATATTTAGATAATGCAGCAACTACTAAACCTTTTGAAGGTGTGAAACAGAAGATGCTGGAAACCTTAGAAGAAAGCTATGGAAATCCGTCTTCTCTTCACAGTAAGGGTGTAGAAGCAGAACAGTATGTAAAGGAAGCAAGAAAAATTATTGCTTCTAACTTAAAGGTAGATGAAAAAGAGATTATATTTACATCAGGAGGAACAGAATCTAATAATATGGCTTTAATTGGTGCAGCATTGGCAAATCAGAGAGCCGGAAAGCATATTATTACAACCAAGATAGAACATCCATCGGTTCACAATCCATTGATTTATCTGGAGA
>CAZRLE010000129.1:0-6052 GCA_964600705.1 uncultured Lachnoclostridium sp.
TTATTGTTCAATGTATTTTAATGGGAGCAACAATTGACTATGGCATTTTATATACGAACTACTATGTTGAAAACCGAAAGAACGGAAATGTATTGGAATCATTGAAAAAAGCCTATGAAGGAGCAATGCATACGATTGCAACTTCCGGTTTGATTCTGGTAATAGTAACTGCCATAGTAGGAAATGGTTTTAAGGAACCTACTGTAGCAGCTATTGTAAAAACACTCTCTATTGGTTCTTTTGTGGCAATTGTGTTGATTTTATTTATTTTGCCGGGAATCTTGGCATGTTGTGACAAGTTAATAATTAAGAGAGATAAAAAGGCTTTGTAAGGATAAGAGAAGACTTTGCAAAGTGTTGTTGATTTGTAAATTAACGATTAGCCGATGTAATATTATGTTGCATCGGCTAAAATTATTTTCTATATGGATGAGGTCGCTTGACGAAGAGAGAAAACGGAATTATAATGGTTAGTGAAAGCTAACTGGAGATGGGAGAATTAAAAATGAAATTAATGAATGGGAATAAAGAAAAAGATTTTGTGAAATTATCGGAAGAATGGTTTGATAATCAAGCGAAGGTATATGATGAAACGGATACTATACTTTACTCTAAATATGGAAAGATTAGTTGTAAAGATATTTACGATTATTTAAGTGATAAGAAATATGAAAATCTGCTTGATGTAGGTTGTGGAACAGCTTATTTGATCGAGATGCTTTCAAAAACCCATCATGCAAAATATGTTGGATTAGATTTGTCTTCTGAAATGGTAAGACAGGCCAGAGACAAACATATAGAGGGTGCAGAGTTTGTAATTGGAAAATCCGATGAGTTACCTTTTGAGGATAATACATTTGATGTGGTTACTTGTTCTCAGAGTTTTCATCATTATCCCGATACAGATAAGGCGATGCAGGAAGTTTTTCGTGTGTTAAAGCCAGGTGGAATTTATATTTTATCGGATACCGGAGTTGGATTTTTCAAAATGCTTGGTGTAATGGTAGATAATTTTGTTTACACCCATTTTAGCAATACAGGAGATTGTAATGTTTCTTATTTGAATAAATCCATTCGCGATTTAAAGCGAAATGGATTTGAGATTGTAAGAGGAGAAAACCTTACGACATTTATTTACACGGTTGTTGCAAAAAAGAATTGAGGTAAAGTATGAATTTATCAGAATTAAACGTAAAAGAAGAGTGGGAATATTATAATAAAGTGGCTCCATTTCAAACTTATTTACTGAATGGAAATGTACTAAAATATCGTTATTATAAAAAAGAGGATGCAAAAGCAACGATTGTAGTTCTGGCAGGAGGTTCTGGACTTGCGGACGGATTTTTCTTGTTTTTAAGAAGTCTTATGGAGCACTATTCACTTATTACAATACCATATCCAATCTTTTGTGAAGATAATAATCAGACTGCAGACGCCATTGCAGAATTAGTTCGATATGTAAAAGCGGAAAATGTTTATTATTGGGGTCAGTCGTACGGTGGACTTTTAGCACAGATCATTGCTAAAAAACATCCGGATGTTGTAAGTGGGTTACTTCTCACATCAACTGCTTCTTTTTCAACAGAGTTAACCTTTGCGGGGATGAAATGCATTGTTAATATGATTAACGAAGAAAAAGAAGAAAAAAGAGTTAAAAAATATAAAAAGATGCCAATGGGACTTGCAATGGCGACATTTCCAATGATGTTTAAGCCACATCTGAAAGGTGATAAAAAGGCATATAAGACAATCAAAGAATTGATTAAAATTTTGGAACCAGAGATGAGCAAGGAGCATTTTGTTCACATGACACATTTGCTTGGCGATTTGAGAAATCATTTTGGGTTATATAACAAGGAAGATTTTGAATATTTAAAGGGTAAGGTTTTAATTATAGAACCAGTAGACGACAAAACATTTACAGAAGATATAAAGAAGGCGTTATGTAATATGATGAGCGAACCGAAAGTGATTGATGAGGTGGATGGTGGCCATCTTGCGATTATGTTTAATCCAGATGGTTACATTAAGTTGATTGATGATTTTATATCAAATGTATGAGGTTAAAAATGAATAGTACGGAAAAGTATGTGAAGAAATACGCAAAATTATATAAAAACGCATTGAAAGAAAATCAGTTTTCAAATATTGAAGTGCGAGTAAAATCCTATGAACAGAGACTAAAAGAGATGTATGAATCTGATATTTTTGCAGAGCATAATGTGTATCCTACGATGGACGTATTTAAGATTTATGCTGTTATTGCAATGTGCTTGGAACTGAAAAAAGAAAATTTTTCAGAAAAAGAAATTATCGATATTATAAATAGTGGATTTAAGAAATTGAGAACATTTTTTATGACATTAGAGAAGATGATCAATATTCTTCCAAACAGCTATCAGATTGCTAAGAAGTGGAATATCTCCGATTATGAGAACAGAGTAAAAGACGGCAGTATTACATATGATTATTTCAATGTTTCTGAGGGAAAGATTGAATATTGCATATCTAAGTGTATGTACATTGAGATGTTTGATTATTATGGCATCCGTGGTTTATGTAAGATTTTCTGTTTGACGGATGAGGTTGCTTATGCCAACCTACCAAAGCATGTAAAATTTATTCGATATTCTGACCTTTCGGATGGTGAATGCTGTCATGATGAGGTTATTGATAGGAAGTTAATAATTGAGTGCAGTGAAAAGTAGTGAAAATTTCCGTTCCAGAAAGAATGGAAACAATCTGTCTTCACATTGCAAGTATCGTAACAGTAAAGCCAGATTACAATCCATTGGTTATGGAGGTTATGAATGCTGTTAAAACACAGGGGTTAAATGCCTGCATCGTTCATTCAAAATGATAAGATTTTGAGTATGATATAGTTGGTTAAAACTGAAAAAGAAGGAGCTTGAGTTTATGCAAGATTTAATTATTATAGGAATTTTAGTTGTATTATTAATAGTAGGAGTACGCTCTACCATGAAGTATTTTAAGAAAAAGAGTGGCTGCTGCGGTAGTGGAAGTGTATATATTCCTAAAAAAAAGTTACAGAATGTTATTGCAAAAAAGACATTTATTGTAGAAGGGATGACTTGTGAAAACTGTGAAGCCAGAGTAGTCAGAGCTGTTAATGATATAGATGGTCTGGCGGCAAAGGTGAACTTGAAGAAGAAAGAAGTAATCGTTTCTATGGAACGAGAAGTAGGGGACGAAGAAATCAAGGAGGCAATCAAAAAAGCAGGGTATGAAGTAGTAAAATAATGTTGTGGGATAGAAGGCATTGTCGGGAATGGCAGTGCTTTATTTTATTTGGTTTTTAAGCTATTAAGGTGTATAATGAAAGGTAACAGGTATAGTGCTGAGATATAAAATAAATAGGAGAAGTGTAGGTTTATGGAAATATTAATTGTACGTCATGGAGACCCGGATTATGAACATGATTCCTTAACTGAAAAAGGAAAAATAGAAGCAGAATTATTAGCAGAGAAATTATCTAAAATGAAAATTAATGCCTGCTATTGTTCCCCTCTTGGCAGGGCAAAGGAAACTGCCGCTTATACCTTAGAAAAGATAAATCAGGAAGCAGAAATTCTTGACTGGCTTCATGAATTTCGAGGAAGAGTGGATATTGAAGGGAGAAAAAGCCGCTCCTGCTGGGATTTGATGCCATCTTTATGGGCAGATGAACCGATTTATTATACCGATGAATGGTATAAGACCGAATTAATGCAGAAAAATAATGTAGAAGCGGAATACAGAAAAGTAATCGAAGGTTTTGAAGAACTTTTAGCGAAGCATGGCTATCAGAGAGAAGGAAAGCATTTTAAGGTTGTGAAAGGTAATCATGACCGTATTGTTTTATTCTGCCATTATGCGGTAGGAGCTGTTTTGGTTTCTTATCTCATGGGGATTTCTCCGATGATTTTCTGGCATTATGCAGTTGCATTGACAACTTCCGTTACGGTGTTTACAACAGAAGAAAGAGAGCAGGGAATTGCATCTTTCCGCATGAGTGCTTACGGGGATACAGGGCATTTGTTTGCAGGTGGAGAAGAACCATCCTTTGCGGCGAGATTTTGTGAATGCTTCGAGGATGAGACGAGACATTAGGAGCTTAATGATTATGAAGTCGTAGAAACTACCAAAGAATTAGACCTTGGCGGAATTCATTTAACATTAATTGCAAGAGATTCTACCCATTCCAGAGATGCTTTATTTATTCATATTCCAGAAAAATACAAAAGAAGAGGCACTTAGTTATCTGAAGGGAAAATTGATGGAACTTTAAATAAATAGAATGTATTTGTGAAGTTATTTATGCTAAAATAATTAAAGTAATTATTTTGAAAGTGAGCATTTAGAAATGGAGGGTTGTCAATGAAAATTTTAGAAACAGCACGTCTTATTTTAAGACCATGGGAAGAAAATGATGCCAAAGACTTATATAAATATGCCAAAGACCCACAGGTTGGTCCGGCAGCAGGCTGGCAGCCACATACCAGTGTAGAGGACAGCCTTGAAATTATTAAATGAAATCCGTGATGAGAATGTTTCAAAGCTGACAAGAGAGGATTGGCAAAAAACAAAAGGTTAGAAGGAAACAGAGACATGACAGGGATATAAGCGGGGAATAATTTGTCAGAAGGAGGTACATAAGATGGTAGAAGAATTATTTTGGGAATTGTCTTTATTTCCTGAAGTAGAAGCGATTGCACTGGGTGGTTCCAGAGTCGGACACCATTACGATGAAAAGTCAGATTATGATGTGTATGTTTATTGTAAAAGTCCTATTTCTGAAGAGAGCAGGGAAGCTCTGCTTTCCAGATATTGCAAGGTAATGGAAATTGGAAATCATTTTTGGGAGCTGGAAGATAACTGTACCTTAAAAAACGGAATTGATATTGATATTTTGTATCGAAACCTGGATGATTTTCTTGCAGGCATTTCTGAGGTAGTGGACAAGCATCAGCCCCATAATGGTTATACAACCTGCATGTGGCATAATTTATGTACCTGTAAAATTCTGTATGATGAAGAAAAACGGTTAGAGAGAGCCAAAGATAAATATAAAGTTCCTTATCCGGAAGAACTGAAAACAAATATTATTGAGCGAAATATGCGCTTATTACGAAATTCCCTGCCATCTTATGATATGCAGATTAAAAAGGCGGTAAAGCGAAATGATTTAGTTAGTATAAATCATAGAACAGCAGAATTTTTAGCATCTTATTTTGATGTGATATTTGCTGTAAATGAAAGGACTCATCCTGGTGAGAAACAGTTAATTGAATTGTGCAAAGCAAATTGCAAATATTTGCCAATTGATTTTGAAAAGAATTTGCAAATCCTGTTTAAGGATATGTTTGTGAGCCCGGAAAAAATGGAGGCTGATTTAAACCGAATTATAAAGCGTCTGGAAAAATTACTTGAAAGAGTAGAAAAGCGGCAGAATTTAATTAAGTAAGAAATTAAAAAGTGAGGTTAGGAATTCAATTTCTGGTATAGTATGGTCTGGATGGAAAAACAGATTGGGGAGCATAAACAAAATATTGAATAATGAATTTTCATAGACAACATCGGAAAAATGTGGTATAAATGGCTTTAATATTATTTTTCGTGAAGGGATGGATAAGGATGGAGCATTTAGTAATTCCGGAGGGTTATGAGTCTGGCTTAGACTTACATGACACTCAGGTAGCAATTAAAACAGTAAAGGACTTTTTCCAGAACTTACTGGCTGAGAAATTAAATCTTCTTCGTGTAACGGCACCGTTATTCGTTGAGCCAGAGTCTGGACTTAACGATAATTTAAATGGTGTAGAACGACCAGTTTCCTTCGGCATCAAGGAGCAGAATGACAAGGAAGCAGAAATCGTTCACTCCCTTGCAAAATGGAAACGTTTTGCTCTTGGAAAATACGGCTTCTCCGTAGGAGAAGGTCTGTATACAGACATGAACGCAATCCGCAGAGACGAAGATACCGATAATATTCACTCTATTTTTGTTGACCAGTGGGATTGGGAAAAAATTATTACAAAAGAAGAAAGAACCA
>CAZRLE010000130.1:0-5985 GCA_964600705.1 uncultured Lachnoclostridium sp.
GCCTGTAAAAAGATAAAACAAGCCTTATTAATACAGGCAAAAATCATCATACATAAATAAATGCGGAATGCCTTAATTGCAAAATCAGTGTAGTATGCACTTTCATTGGCTGCACCAAAAATATTGATTAACTGCTGTGGGAAAAATTCTACAATCACAAAAGCAACCGCTCCAACGCTGGCTTCTGCAATTAAAAGTTTCGTAAACAATTCTTTTACACGATGCTTTAAACCTGCACCCATGTTATATCCAACAACAGGAATACATCCTGCAGCCATACCAACAACAATCGAAATTACAATCTGGAAAAATTTCATAACAATTCCTACAACAGCCATTGGAATCTGCGCATACTGCTCCTGTCCGAAAATAACATCCATGGCACCATATTTCTGAAGCATGTTGTTAATTGCTGCCATTGCCGCAACTAATGATATCTGTGAGAGAAAACTGGTAATACCAAGCATCAATGTCTTCTTTGAAACTGACCAGTTAACAAGATAGTCTCCCTTTGTTGGTTTGATTAATTTCATATTCATCAGATACCATACAGATAAAATTGCAGTAACAGCCTGACCTGCTACTGTTGCTACCGCGGCTCCCATCATTCCCCATTTAAATGTAAAAATGAAAATTGGGTCTAAAATAATATTGATTACCGCTCCAACTAATGTGGAAACCATTGCGAACTTTGGATTTCCATCTGCACGAATAATTGGATTCATAGCCTGACCAAACATATAAAATGGAATACCCAGTGAAATATAGAAAAAATACTCTTTTGAGTGTTTAAAGGTTTCTGCATTTACTGTACCACCAAACATAGCAATAATCTGGTCGCTGAAAAGCAGATAAATACAGCATAAAATCAAACTGCTTACAATAATTAATACAACCGAGTTTCCTACACTTTTCTTAGCATTTTCAGGTTCATTTTTACCAAGACTTAAGCTTACAAATGCACAACAACCATCACCAATCATAACCGCAATTGCCAGTGCAATAACCGTCAGTGGGAATACTACTGTATTGGCTGCATTTCCGTAAGACCCCAGATAAGATGCGTTAGCGATAAAAATCTGGTCTACAATGTTATAAAGTGCACCAACCAAAAGTGAAATAATGCAGGGAATTGCATATTGCTGCATCAACTTGCCAATAGGCACTGTCCCTAAAAATTGATTTGAATGTGTCTCTGTTTTGTTCATAGTTACTTCTTTACTCAAATTTCCTCCTTCTTTTTGAGAACATCTCAGGAGACTTTTTCGGAAAGCTGCCACAACCTTATTCAACTATTCAGCACTGCACGGATAATTGTGTAACTGCGAACTCGAGCTTTAGTGCTGAATAGTTCACAAACGCAAAAAAAGAGCGCAAACCCATAATCTGGATTTACGCTCTTCGCTACGCGACTTCTATATTCTATCTGCTTTTTTCTATTTTGTCAAAGTGAAATTTCATTTTTATCTTTTTACACATACTAGTCCTGATGTTTATTGTGCATTATTTCTTCATCTGTGCAATGTATTCCTTGCGTCCGATTTCATTTAACTTATCGTCTTTCGCAACTACACCGCTCTTCATTTCCTGCTCATAGGCAGCTAACTTTTCACGAAGGCTCTTATCACTGATTGCTAACATCTTTGTTGCCAAGATACCTGCGTTGGCCGCTCCGTTAATTGCTACAGTTGCAACTGGGATTCCAGCAGGCATCTGTACGATAGAGTAAAGAGAGTCTACTCCGCCAACAGAAGGTGTCTGAATTGGCACACCGATTACCGGAAGTCTGTAAAGAGCTGCACACATTCCCGGAAGATGAGCCGCACCACCTGCTCCGGCAATGATTACTTCTATTCCTCTTTCCTCCGCTGTGGTCGCATAATCCATAAAAATATCCGGCATTCTGTGTGCAGAGATAATTCTCATTTCATATTCAATTCCAAACTTTTCTAACATATCGCAAGCTTTACTCATAATTGGAAGGTCAGAATCGCTTCCCATTAAAATTCCTACTTTTGGCATGGTAAATTCTCCTTTTATCTAACCTATTATTGTTGTTTCTTACAAATGGCTAATTAAAATATAGCCTATTCTGCTTTTCTTGTAAAGAATTTCACTGCCAAATAATTCTCATGTTATTTATTAGCTTCTCTTATGATTTGCCCTGTAATACAGCATCCAGAATTTCAGCCAGCGGCTCTAGTGCATTCATCGCTTCCTGTGCACTGTTATTCTGATTCCCAAGCTCAATCAGCAATGATTTTTCCCGCAAATGAAGATTATATCGATATCCCTTCAGATAATTCGGTCTTGTCAGAGTCGGATACAGCTCCATGGCTTTTAGCTTTAATTGCAGGCTAAATGCAAGATTCCCTTCTAAATTGGGATTATTTAAGTAATCAATCGCACCCTCTTTATTTCTGCTAAGCCCATTAAAGAACATAAACTTTGCCGTTGTTTTTCCATTTATCACAGTTGTCCTCTTATCTTCACTCCCAATTCCATCTCTATGTAAATCAATCACTACCTGAATCGACGGATATCTCTCCAGTGTCTTTTTTACCCCCTCTAAGGATTGATTATAGGCTATATTTCTGTCTACTGCTCCATTTACCATATCATAAGGAGTCTCGTCATGGATTACCATATATCCGTATTCCTTCTCCAATATTTCTGCCAGCTGTTCCCCTACCTCTATGACAGACACCATTTCCCCTGTCCTTTTATCGGTAAACCCTTCCGTTGCGCCATGGGTATGATAGATTAAAATCTGTGGTTCATCTTCCTTCTTCAAGGTCATGTCCGCATTCAGCATCTTACCCACCTGAAATACAGAGGAATCAACAGAAGTCGTTGAGTCTACTATGTAAAAATTCTGTAGCAAATACCCCGTATCCTTTGATTCCTTAAGCCTTTTTATCTGATTGGCAGTGGATGCCATAACTGCCTTAACATCTTCTTCCACTCCATATTCCGTCGTTTCGTCTTCAAAATACCCTTCGGCTGTCATAAATGGAAAATCCTCCTGCAAAATTTCCTGCTGCAAAAGGATTTCTCCATCCTTTTCGTTCATGATCCAGTTGTTATTTCCAGCTTCTTTCCGTTGCTCTTCGCTTAAATATTCTGCCAGATTCCACCCAAAATCAAAGCTTATTCCAGACTCCTTTGCTCTACTCCCAGCTCCTTTGTTTGCATATTTTAAAAATGGACTTTCTGCCTCAATCATGCCAACCACCACGTCCTTTGGTGCAAATATTGCATCTCCTTCTACAATAAGGCAGGAAATCATAAAAAACACACCTGTCCAAATCACAGATAAAATAAATTTCCACACCCCATTCCATTTCCATCCATTAGAAGGCCCCAACTCCATTACCCCCATCTGTTAAACTTTACCTTCAGACTTTACATTCCTATTCAATATATTCTCTTTCTTCATAAATTATTCTTACTAACTCTCTTCCTGACATTAACTCTTCTTTGGAACAAAACAGTCATTCAGTGCTTCTGAAATAATAAAACTCATGTGTTTCACTGCTTCATCTACATTGTTAGGAGTTACAAACATATTTTTTACACTATTCTGGGTAACTTCGTTGATAAATATGCACACTTCCTGCTCCGAATACCCCTGACTTTTCAATGCCTGCTCCAAATGATCCTCTACAATCGTTCCTGCATCCACCACCGTTGGTACACCTATTGCTACAACAGGAATTCCAAGGCTTTCTTTATTCAGTGTATTCCGGTTATTTCCAACACCAGAACCCGGACTTATACCTGTATCTGTAAGCTGAATTGTGCAGTTAAGTCTTTTTACGCTTCTTGCTGCCAGCGCATCAATGACAATCATCAAGTCCGGCTTTATCTCATCGATAATCCCCTTTACGATTTCCTTTGTCTCCATCCCTGTCTGTGCCATTACCCCCGGTGCCAGTGCGGTTACCGTATTCATCTTATGTTTTACCTTAAATTCTTCTCCAAACTCCCGAATCAAGTGTCTCGTTGTAAATATCTCATCAATCACCTGTGGTCCAAGAGCATCTGGTGTTACCTCACGATTACCAAGTCCTACAATAAAGACTGCCTTATCTTCTATACCCGGCACCAGTTCTCTGATATACCATTGCAATTTGTCAATATATCTTTGCTCATACCTTCCCTGCATATCATCCATACTGTCGGCTTCCATTGTAATATACACTCCTATAGGTTTACCCATGACCTTTGCCCCATGTGCATCCTTAATAATAAGCCTCGTAACCTCAATTCCACATTCCACATCCCTTTCCTTTTCCAGTACGACACCCTCTATTTCCTTATCATCTTTAGGAATACTTTCTCTTACTTCTAATGCCAAATCCGTACGTTTCACGCCTATATAACACTCCTTCCTTTTAAAAATCCAACTTTTTTCATCACATACGTCTGTCACAGACAGTTTTCCCATTTTTTTCACATTTATGTATTGACAATCGAACAAGATTGTTATATAATTACAAAGTATGTTTGCAAAGAACGCTCCGTGTCTCCGGGTCTTTTGCAACAGGACTGGTTACCTTTCCGCGGGTAGTTGGTCATATTGATATTAACAACTATTTTATTAATTATTATTTGTATTATTTTTGGAGGTATAACAAAATGGCAAACATTAAATCCGCAAAGAAAAGAATTATCGTAAATCAGACAAAGGCTGCTAGAAACAAAGCTATCCGTTCTAGAGTTAAAACAGCTATCAAGAAAGTAGACGCTGCTATCGCTGCTAATGATAAAGTAGCTGCTGCAGAAGCTTTAAGAAACGCTACATCTGAAATCGAAAAAGCTGTAACAAAGGGTGTTTATCACAAAAACACAGCTGCAAGAAAGATTTCTCGTTTAAGCCTTGCTGCTAACAAACTTGCTTAATTAATTGCGATTTTAAGTATAAATTTTATTTAACCCAGAACTTAATAAAGAATAAGGGTATGCTGCTACTTCTTATTCTTTCGTGATAAAAAAGAACCTGTCGGGTGTGGACAGGTTCTTTTTTTATCTCTATCTAATTATAACTTTCATGTACTCCTGTAATTGAGAAAATTACCCACTCTGCAATATTCGTTGCATGGTCACCAATTCGTTCAAAATATTTTCCTATCAGAAGTAAATCAGTTGCCTGCTCTCCTTCTTCCGGATTCTCCCTGATGTTTTCTATTAACATCTTTCGTATATCACCAAATAATTTATCCACTTTATCATCCATACTAATAACATGCTGTGCCAGTTCTAAATCTTTTTCAACAAAAGCCTCAACACTCTTTATTACCATCTCTGTAGTTTCTTTTGCCATCTGCCGAATGAGTTCCAAATGCTCTACATACAGTGTCTCATGTAATAAAATTGTAAGTTCAGAAATATCTGCTGCATGATCACCAATACGTTCCATATCTGTAATCATTTTTAATGCGGCGGAAATTAATCTTAAATCTTTGGCTACCGGCTGCTGCTGGAGCAGAAGTTTCATACACAAACCTTCAATTTCACTTTCCTGATGATTGATTTCCTCATCAAAAGCAATGGCTTTCTTTGCTAATTCAATATCCTGCTCTACTAATGCAGAAACTGCCATATCAATTGCTTCCTTTATAAAGCTTCCCATCTGAATTAACTCGTCATTAAGCCGCGCCAACTGTCTGTCGAATCGATTTCTCATTAACCAAACCTCCCTGTAATATAATCTTCTGTTCTCTTATCCAGTGGCATAGAAAAGATTTTTTCTGTATCACCTGCTTCAATAATCTCTCCCAATAAGAAAAATACTGTCTTATCAGAAATACGTGTTGCCTGCTGCATACTATGTGTAACCATAACAATCGTATACTGCTTTTTCAGTTCAAGAACCAAATCCTCAATCTTAGATGTAGAAATAGGGTCTAAGGCAGATGTTGGCTCATCCATCAGAACAACTTCTGGTTCTACTGCCAAAGCTCTTGCAATGCAAAGTCTTTG
>CAZRLE010000131.1:0-5984 GCA_964600705.1 uncultured Lachnoclostridium sp.
TGATACTGATAAAGTGCCGCATAACCAAGAATATCTGATGTTCCAATACCATAAATCCACATATCCATATAGCCATCTGTCACATCAATGTCTGCCACCTGCACATAGGCATCATATATGTCATAAAGTTCGCTGGCAATCGCTACTGTTTCACCATTAATAGTAACCTGATAAGAATAATAATCATCTCCATCATGTACTAATTTGAATGAAAGCTCTTCCTTTACACCATCTTCATCCAAATCAATCTCATAAACAGTATCTCCACCTTCAAGACTGCGAATTTTACCAGCTGCTTCTGCTGTACTAGCTCCAAATACCATTACTGCTCCTACTAACAGCACCATTGCTGTAACACTGCATATCATGTTGATAAAATTATACTTTTTCATATCGTCAACCTCCTTTACCATATATTTTGATTTTAGCAAAGTTTTCTGCCTTATGCAACGGATTTCCCCACTGCACAATGCTGCCTTTTCTTACACTTGACTTTTTCTACTTTAGCTTATACTATAGTTTTACAAAAAATAGAATTATAACACAACCAAACAATACAATCAACTATATTATATCGAAAAGGAAGAATTCATTATGGAACAATCATTTATTGGTGTGTATGGCACCATTAAAGAAATTATCCCTCTGCGCAGCACAGACTGCGGTAAAATGCTAAGTTTAGATACCCAGGAAGGAATCATCAATGTTGTGGTATCAGAAGAAACCTGTATTGTTGATAACTTCACTCTTGCGGTAGGAATACAGATTGCAGCATTTTACGATATCAACGCCCCTATGCTGCTTATCTATCCACCACAGTACAACGCCCTAATCATTGAGAAAAATAAATTATAATCTAAAAGAGCCTGTCCAACTACGATTTCAATTATTTTTTGATATCGTGTCGGATAGGCTCTTTTTTACCGAAGCTTTTGTTTTAATTGTTCTCTATTCTTCACTTCTAATTTTTCGAATATATGGGACATATGCTTTTTCACCGTACTTTCTGCAATATAAAGCTGCTCCCCAATTTCCCGATTCGAAAGTTCTGCAAGAACCAGTCTTACAATTTCTTTTTCCCGGTCTGTCAAATCCGCTGCTTCTATCGCATTTTTTTCCATCTGACCATTTTCGTTTTGACTCTTTTCATGAACTTCTTTTGCCTCATCTTCTTTCAAAACCTCTTTTTTCAAGTTTTCCCATACGACAGTCTGCTTACTTGTTATCTCTGGTCTTTTCAATAACACCATCATCACAAATCCATACATAACCGGACGAAGACACAGAAGAATTTCACTCATCATGGTCTCTCCTGCCTGTATCTGCCCAATCTTACCAAAAATCAGTACAAGCACTACAAGATACGAAGAAATCATACTGTTATTTCCCGCAATTTCTAACCATTCCTTTTTGTACTCCTTTTCTACTATGTATGGAATCGTTAGTAATATGCAGCCCACGGCTACAAGAAAGATTTCTTTCTCATCAAACAATTCTTCCAAAGAAAAACCTGAAATTAGAACAATCAGAAGCAGATACCCACATAACAGAACCGCCTTCCTGATATATGTTTTCATAAGCATACTTCCTCTACCATTGTTCTTTATCCATTTTTCCTTCTACAGCTCCTGTTTCTTTCCCCTCCAGTTCCAAACCTTCCGTCACATCTTCTGCAAACTCAATCAACTGAACCTCTAACTGTTTTTCCATTGGCAGAAAAATAATATTTATTAAAGCTGCATATAATATACTTAAAATAGCTACTGCAAGATTAGGACCCAGAGCCGACGGAGTACTTAACTGGGTCATAATGATAATAAAAGAAATACATACCGAAGAGACTGCAGCATAAACGGCACTCCTTCTTACCAATTGAACAGCCGCAATAGCACGCTTGATTTCTTTAAAAGAACCCTTTGACTTCTTCCCTATGGTCAAGCGAAAACTATTGTTAAAATCCTTTAAAAGTCCCGTCTGAATCAAAGATGGAACAATCACAATTAAAAGAATTATCATACTTGGAAAATCAATCAAATACATAATATTCATTGCCGAACCACCAATGCAAAAACCTATAATAAGAATCGCCGCTAAAAATGATACTAAAAACATAAAATTCCTCCTTCATAAACATTAATTACAACGTTGCACCCTAATCATAGCTTTTTTAATGTCAAAAATCCATACTACCAGGTAGTATATTGAAGTAGAATTAGCCCCTTCAAAGCACAAATGCCTACAAAAACAACCTATTCAAAGACAGATGTCGGTGTTGGCAGAGTTTTCCACATCGTCCGTCTGAATATCTACTGTTTTTGCAGGCATCGAACGTCAATCAAATTACATTTTTCCTTCTATTCTCTTATTCACATCCTCACGAAGCAGTGTGTACAGAATCGAGCACACCGGTACCCCAAGTATCATACCAGGAAGTCCCAATCCGCCGCCACCAATAGTCACAGCACAAAGTACCCAGATACCGGGAAGTCCAACCGACTTTCCAACCACTCTTGGATAAATCAGATTTCCTTCTACCTGCTGTAACACAAGAATATACACAACAAACCATACCGCTTTAATTGGTTCTACCATAAGGATTAAGAATGCTCCTACACCAGTTCCAATAAATGCACCAAACATCGGAATCAATGCAGTCACCCCAACCAAAACAGATACCATAAATGCATACGGTATTGACAACAGACTCATACCAATAAAGCACAGTATTCCAATAATGAAAGCTTCCGTTACCTGTCCGGTTACATAGCTTGTAAAAATACGGTTTGAAAGTCCCTGTACATAAAGGATTTTGTATACAGTAGTTTCTTTTAAATATGCTCTCAGAACCTTCTTAATCTGTCTTCCAAGCTCCTCCTTTTGTAACAGCACATAAATAGAAAATACCAGCCCAAGCACCAAATCCATAATCATGCCAGAAATACCAGAGGCCATTGTGACCGTGGAATCTAACACTGCTTTTCCTGCCGTACTTAACACTGCTGTTACCTTACCCAAAATACTATCCCAATCAATTTCCAGATTTGGAATAATCTCTTCTGGAATGGAGAGCTGCTCAATCTTCTGTAAAAATGCCGGTACCATCTCAACAAGCATCGCTGCTGTCTTCCCAATCTCCGGTATAATCATGGAAAATAACAGTATAATAAATACTACAATAATCATAAAACTTAGGAGCATACATATTACTCGCTTGGAACCCGCTACTTTTTCTGCCAGCTTCGCTTTCTTGGCAAACACCTTATCCCAAAGACGTTCTAAGCTGCTCATTAATACATTTACAATAAATGCAATCACACCACCAATAATAAATGGCTGTGCAAGACCTATCACACCACCCACTGTACCAGTTACTACCTTAAAGTGAAATACACTCCAGCCAAATAAAATGGTAAATGCAATTAACAGCATTGCATTTTTCATGTTTTTTATTTCAAATTTCATCTCTTATGCCTCCATACACCAAGTTTCTTTACAAGAATTGATATATAATTATAACAAATCGCCCCTTAAAATACAACCGAACAATAGCAACTTGGGTATTAAATTTCCATTAAGCTTTATTAACAATTTGATAGTTCTAATAAAAAAAGACTCTGCACCATTTTCATGCAGAGTCTTTCCAAAATGAGAGAGGCTAACTTTCTTATTTCAATACATTGTTTATTTTCTCACTGATTACATCTGTAACAACATCGCCATAATTGCTTGCACCTTCCAATGCTTTTTCAACAATCTCTTTTGCCACTGCCTTATCTTTTTCTACATCTTTTTCTCCCTTTTCCATTCTTTCTATGATGCGGTCTGTCATTTTTCCATAATAAACATCTGCTGTATCTACTAATTTATCAATAAGTGCAATTAAAGTTTCTTTATTCTTCTTTATATCAATGCCTTTACCATTTAATATATCTGCAAAGTGGTCAACTGTCGCCTCACCGATTGCTTCTGACATTTCTGAAACAGCACTCAATATCTGTTTTCCTGCTTCTGTATCCTTATCAATTTCCTTTTCTTCTGCTTTCATTTTTTCTACAATATGCTCTGTTAACACATCTACAAATCCTGCCGTACCATCAACAATCGAATCCATTACTTTTTCTAAATCCTTATTCATCTTCATTCTCCTTTTTCTATATACTTTCTTCTTTGAAATGTATTTTCATTTTTTAGTTCCAATTTGCATTTTCCATATTGATTTAGTATAATGAGTAACAACAGAGAAATACATGGTCAAATTACTCAGTTTGAGTATTTTTTGGACAAATCTTCAAATTTGATGGGCAAAATAATTTGTACAATCCCCTTGCACGATGCTTGGGAGTCTGCATTACAAAGAGGTGCATTTGCATGAAACACGAAGTTATATCACAAAATACAAAACGAATGTTAGTGGATACATTTTTAGAATTATTAAAGAAAAAGTCTCTTTCCAAAATCACAGTCAGCGAAATCGTAAATACCTGTCAGATTAATCGCAAGACCTTTTATTATCATTTTGTAGACATTTATGATTTGCTGGAATGGCACTTAAATGAAAAAGTACAGGAAACTTTAGATACATTTGATTTGGTAGATGATTTTGAAAGAATTTTAAAATTTTCACAACAATATATCGAAAAAAATACCTACCTTGCCAATTGTGCCGATGACCCTATCGGTTCTGATAAACTGGTACAATTTTTTTGTACCAGAACGACACCTTTGATTCTTGATATTATAAATCATTATGAACAACAAAATAATTCCTATTTAGAAGCAAGCTACAAATTTTTTTTAGCCGATTTATTTGCAAAATCTTCTGCTTTATTTCTTGTCGAAACCTTAAAAGGCAAAAGTAATATTGCATATGAACAATATGGTATCTATCTTTCTGACACCTTTCAAGGTGCTTTAGAAGGTATTCTTATAAGAATGGGACAATAAAAAAGAGTCTCCAAGTCACTTTCAACATAATGACTTTGAGATTCCTTTTTATTTTATGCAAACATAGAATCAACAACTCATTTTAATCATCAAATTGTTCCCCTTCATTGGCTTCATCATTAATAACCTGCTCTTCTGCAAGGTCTTTTTCAAATCTCACCTGCATAACCGCCTGTGCCCAATTGATATGCACCAGCGCATGTTTTTCCTTTTTTACCGCTTCTTCTTCAAATATCTTTAGAAACTCCTTCACAATTTCCTTTGTCATATAGCCGCCACGCCAGTGAAAAGTTAATACTTTCCCTTTCTTAGCAGCCTGCATAGCACGTTTCTGTACCTCTTCGATTTTTGTAAAAGACAGCTTCTTTTCACGATAATAACTATGGTCACTATCTTCACATACAGGCACTCTCCAAATTACCGGTTCATGGTCACGAAAAAACTGTTTGTCACATAGTTTAAAATAATCATATCGAATCTCACCAAGCTTCCCAAGACTGTTATCAAAGGTTGCATCCAAATGGTAATATTGATTATTCGCACGAACGATATTCCATGCATGACGATATTTAATCCCCTTTTCCGGATTTGCTTCCGAAATTGCTATCATACACCAGATTCCAAGCTTGTCACACAGAATCTTTACCGACTTTGCAATTCCCTCACATACCCCTACACCATGCCCCAAAGGACCGATAATCTCATGAGAATATGCTTTCTTTAACTTATCATAACGAACATTCTGGCAGATAAAATCATGAATGTATAAAAGCTTTTCCTGTTCACTCACCTTCATCATAGGAAGGGCTAACTTCTCTACTCTTGCCTTCATGGCTTTCTGATGGTCTTTTATCTTATTCTTATCAAATAGATACTCCGGTATCATTTCAGCATTGCCAGAATCCGGATAATAGCGATATTTAAAGGTAGTAGAATAAAATATCTCCGGGTTATCCAAACGTACCATAAAATAAATATCTGCTAATTCCTTTCCTTCCAAACGAGGTATCTGAAAAGAAGGGTCAAGAGACTCAAGACCC
>CAZRLE010000132.1:0-5982 GCA_964600705.1 uncultured Lachnoclostridium sp.
ATGCAATTCTACGAGAATGTAAGTTATGGAACAAATTAGGAGATTTGTATGGATAGAAGACAGAAAAAAACAAGAACAGCTATTTTTAATGCATTTATTGAACTACTTGAACAAAAGGATTATTACCAGATTACAGTACAGGAAATTATAGATAAAGCAAATATAGGCAGGGCAACTTTTTATGCTCACTTTGAAACCAAAGATTATTTGTTAAAGGGTTTATGTGAAGAACTATTTGAGCATATTATCCATGCAGCTGTTGGTCATACCAGCCATGGTTCACTTTATTCCCAGTGCGATACAACGGATTCTGTATTTTTGCACTTGCTTCAGCACCTGCAACACAATGATGACAATATGCTTGCATTATTGTCCTGTCAAAATAATGAACTCTTTCTTCAATATTTTAAAACCGAATTAAAGGAAATGATTCAGGAACAATTTCATAATAATAGGGCAACTAATAAAACAAACCTGCCAGAAGATTTCTTAATAAACCATATTTCAGTTACCTTTGTTGAAACCGTTACTTGGTGGATTAAACATAAATTAGAAGATTCCCCTGAACAAATTGCAGACTATTTCTTTTCTGCTCTAAATGGTGTTGTTGAATTTCCTTCAAGCAAACATTGAGCTATTCTGTAAGTATTTACTGAATTTTTACGCAGATGAAATGTAGACTGTCAGCACATTTTTTCGTATATTTCATATATTTTATGATGTAAAAAGAACTCTTAAACAAAAACAAGTTAGAAGTAATTAAAAGAAAAGTCAGATCGCAACATCTGACTTTTCTTTTAATTATCTGCTATTATCAAATACTCCCTAAATACATTCCCGAAAATGCCGGCAGTCTTAATTCTACCATTCCATTCAGCACTGGATATGTGGTGTTCTTCTCATAATGTACAGTTCCGCTATAAATCTCATTCTCACTGGAAAGTAATAATTTTAATCTCTTACATTCCTCCGAAACAGGCAGCCAGTAGGTCTGCTCACAATCTGAGAAATTAAATAGCGCAATTACTTTCTTTTCATTTCCCGCACTTCTTTCAAAGGCATAAATACACTTTTCTTCCTGATGACAGTCTATCCACCTAAAACCACTCTGGTTATAATCTTCTGCGGAAAGGGCAGGTGTTTCCAGATAGAATTTACTCAAATCTTCCATAAAATGTGCAAAAGAATCGTGCATTGGATATTTTAACATATCCCAATCCTGTTCTCTTTTTTCATCCCATTCACGAAGCTGTCCGATTTCATTTCCCATGAAATTCAGCTTCTTGCCCGGATGGGCATACATGTACATATACATGGCTCTTGCCTGTGGGAATTTCTGCTCATACTGCCCGTTCATTTTCTGAACAATAGTGGCTTTTCCATGAACCACTTCATCATGGGAGAATGGAAGCAGAAAATTCTCATCATAGTAATACATCATGGAAAAGGTCAACTTATGATAAGCTCCTTTTCTGTCATAAGGATGCAGGCGGAAGTAATCTAAAGTATCATTCATCCAGCCCATATCCCATTTATAATCGAACCCAAGACCGCCATAGCACACCGGCTTAGTAACTCCCGGATAGGCTGTAGAATCTTCTGCAATTAACATAGCTCCCGGATGAAGGGCTTTGAGATTATGGTTCATGTGCTTAATAAATTCAACTGCGTTGGTATTTACTCCTCTTGCTTTATTTCCATGCCAGTAAATTATATTGCTTAATGCATCGATACGGATTCCATCAAAATGAAATTCTTTTAACCAATAATTGGCACAGGACTGTAAAAAGCTCTGTACCTCTCCTCTGGAATGGTTGAAGTTACGGCTTCCCCATTCACTGTACCCTACATCTACATGAGGATATTCATAAAGTGCAGTTCCATCGTATTCTGCAAGGGCATATCCATCTACTGCAAAATGAACTGGAACGAAGTCTAAAATAACACCCACTTCTTTTTTATGACAAGCATCGATTAATTCTTTTAATTCATTCATGGTCCCATAACGTGAAGTCGGACTATAGAATCCTGTTCCCTGATATCCCCATGAATTGTCACTTGGATGCTCTCCTAAAGGCATAATTTCAATATAGTTATAACCCTTTTCTTTTACATAAGGAATTAATTTTTTTGCGATTTCTTTGTAAGAATACCAGCCGTTTTCATCCTTTTCATTTGTTTTCCAGGAACCAAGGTGAACCTCGTAAATATTAAGTGCCTTATCCTTACAATCTGTACGTTTTTTCATCCACTTGCTGTCTTTGAATTTATAATCATATAAATCTCTTACAATAGACGCATTCTGTGGTCGCAGCTCCATTCCATAACCATAAGGGTCACAGTGGTCAATCGCCACTCCATCTTTTCTATAGATACGATACTTATACATCTGTCCCGGTTTTACACCATCTATGTGACATTCCCAGAAGTTTCCGTCGTTAATTTTCCACATAGGTGATTCTGTCCACCCATTGAAATCTCCAATAACACTAATTCCCACTGCTGCCGGTGCAAAGGTGCGGAACACTGCTCCATTTTCAGTTAAATGACACCCTAAATACTCATAAGCATTCATACATTTGCCTGTATAAAAACCATATAAATCCATTTCCTATCCTCCAATTTAATTTGCTTTCTTCTATTTGTAAAACCAACTTCTATCATTTTAATTGACTGGTGTTTCTTATTTTGCTAGACTAACTATAACAGCAGAAAAATACAATTACCACCAACAATTTTTCTATTTGGTTAGTTAAGCAACATTTTTTCAAATGTGTCGATTTTTTTGATTAATAAACCATGTCACAGATAACAGTCTCATTTATTGTCAGCAATTTTAACGGGGGTTTTACCATGGATTTACGAATTGAACGTACCAGAAGAAGTATTATTAATGCTTTTATCGAGCTTCGTTCCCAGAAGCCTATTGAGAAAATTACAATTAAAGAATTGGCGGAACGTGCCTGCATCAACAAGGCAACCTTTTATTCCCATTATGAAGATATCTATGACTTAACAGAACAATTAGAAACGGAAACGATTTCTTCTATTGTAAAAGGAATCGCTCATCCTGATATGCTTGTAACCAATCCAAAGCAGGTTGTTACAGAATTATGTGTTGCTCTCCACGCTCACGAAAGCCTGTTGCACATTTTATTTTCCGGCTCCAGAGCCGGTCTCATGGTCAACCGCTTAGAATCCATTTTAAAACAAGAAGTATTTAACCTATACCCAGAGCATAAAAACAACCTGAAATTAGATATCATGTTATCGGTTCTCATTCATGGTAATTTTCAGGCATTCCTTTCCCATTCTGATTACAAAACAGATGAAGTCACTGAAATATTAGGTGACATTGGTCAGTGCTTAGTAAATAACTATCTGGAACAACTCTAACTTAAAATACATATCATTTTAAATATGCACAATAAGAAAAACGGTAACCATTTCAAAATTTACTTCACAAGATGGTTACCGTTTTTAATCTAATGGGTTCTACCCTGTTACCTCTTCTCTTGCCTGCTCTGCAAAATAGTGCTTCTGGGCATAGCGATACACCTTCATTACATAATCTCTTGCATTTTTTGCGACTTTAGTTGGGTAACAGTTAATATCAAAGGCGTGAAAACAGCCTTTGTACACTCTCATATATACCTTAACACCATGCTCCTTTAAACGTTTTGCATAGGCCAGGGTTTCCTCTAAAAATGGCTCCAAGCTTCCCACGAAGGTACACATAGGTGGCAGATTAGACAAATCCTTTGCTCTTGCCGGTGCTGCATATATAGGAATTTCTTCATCCTTTTCAAGACCACGAAGCAACATTTCCCAAGCCCCTTTATTCATCTTACTATTCCAAACGGGTGCATCGTTATCGACTACTCTCTCCGTTCCAGTTCTGTCATCCAACATAGGATATAGCGGCATCTGGAATGCAATGGCAACCTCACCTTTATCTCTTGCATAAAGACTTAACGCTGCTGTCAATGCACCTCCGGCACTATCACCACCTACAAATAACTGGTCTTTATTCACTTTTAATTCATCTGCATGATCCCTTAGCCACTTGAGTGTAAGATAACAATCGTCAAGTGCTGCCGGATATGGCTTTTCTGTTGTCCTTATGTAATCTGGAAGAACTGCAACTGTATTTCCGTCCTTTACAAAGCGGTCTACCTTTGCAAAATTCTGCTCCGGACTTCCTACCGCATAACCGCCACCATGAATCCACATAAGTCCTGTTGCGTTAGGATTTGTACCCTTCTTTGAAGTACAGACTAAAATGCGAAGTCTGCTGCCATCTTCTCTTGTTAAATATCTTGTCTCAATCTTCGAATGTTTGCCAAGCCATCTGCCAGTCATAAGCTTATCCATCATCTGATTTTGCTTATGAAGCATTTCTTCTGTGCTGCATTCTCCCATAAAGGTTCGAAATACTCCACCAAACAGACGAAGCTCCGGATGAATATCCTTTAATTTAATTACTCGATTTCTTTTCTTTTGCATGCTTCTTTTCTACTTTCACCAAGGAATTTTCGCTAATTCTATTATAAATCACATTTCTCAAAAGACAAATCCAAAATTCATATTTATAGTCTTGTCTCATCCTCAACACATTCACAAAATTGGGCTGCTGCCAATCCCATACCACTTCCGCCACCTGTGATTACGCAAACGTTCTTCCTTATCTAATCTTACCTTCCTTCTTTAACCAAACAATTTCATCATGAATGGTTTCTGCATAAGGACGAGTTGTATAACCCAATTCTTTTCGAGCCTTACTGGAATCAAAATTATTATTTCTTGCTAAGTTATATACAGAGAAAGTTGTCATAAGTGGCTCTTTTCCTGGTTTAGCTGTCTTTTCCATAAGTGCTGCTAACTTATAAGCAATACCGAGTGGTAAGAATTTCTTAATTGGCTTACAACCAGATTCGTCACATACCATTTTTACAAAATCTCTAAAGGATACTGGTTCATTACCTAAAATGTAGCACTGACCTTTTCTACCCTTATCTGCCGCTGCAATTGTACCTGCTGCAAGGTCACGTACGTCACAAAGATTAAATGTACCATCCATACCCATTGGCATTTCACCATTGATAATCTGAATTAAAGTACCTGTTGTTTCACCAACCGCATAATCTTCTGGTCCCATGATACCACTTGGATGAACGATGCAGGCATTTAAGCCCTGTGTTTTAACAGCATTCATAACATCCTGTGTTGCAATCGCTTTTGCACGGCTGTAGCATCCGATAACCTGGTCTTCATCAAAATAAGATACTTCTCTAATCTTTTTACCCTTTACTTCTGGAATTGCTCCTGTACTACTGCAATATACTAATTTTTTACATTCTGGACGTTCTAAACAAAGCTTGATAATGTTCTTTGTGCCAGTTACATTAACATCCATAACCAATGGATTGTAATCTGGCTTTACTGTTACGATACTTGCAATGTGAAGACAGATTGTTTCTGTTCCTTCTGGTACTGTGAAGAAGTTTCTTACAGTACTAACATCACACACGTCACCTTCACAAATTTCTACTTCTTTTGGTAAATATTTTACTGCTTTATCACCTGGCAAAACAAAACCTCTTACTTTTTCACCACGTGCTACTAACTGTCTGCAAATTGTGCTTCCTAAAAATCCTGCTGCTCCTGTTACCAAATACATTGTGTTACTCATGACATTCTCTCCTGTTCTTTTAATCTGCTTGTTTATATGTAAGTCCAGAAACCCGTCTAAACTCGCTGTTGGTTGTTTACAGGCGATATCATAAAGCAGATATTTTTAGGAAATGTTTTTGAAATGTTAAAGTTATGTTAATTATAAAAACTCTCCTGCACCCACAGAAAAAGACCAGCCTAAATTTACGTTAATACACGTTCTCATTATATCTTCCAATTTTAGTTACCTAAAAATATCTGACTGCATTGGAATCACTGGCTATCCTTACATTACCCTACGATATAACT
>CAZRLE010000133.1:0-5982 GCA_964600705.1 uncultured Lachnoclostridium sp.
TACGAATTGCCATATCTTGTTCTCTCCTTTTATTTTACTTATTTTGCCTAATTTAATTATAAGACCTGTTCCCTTACCTTAATAACTACTCATCGGATCAAAGTCAAACTGTACACTAACCTGTTTCATTCTTTCTGAATAGCGGCTAAAGCCCTCCAAAAAATTCTTTACCTCTACTAAGGTGCTATAATCTTTTGATTTGATATACATAATCTGCCTGTAAATATCGTTAAGCTTTGCAATGCTTGCCTTGGCAGGACCGATTATCTTAATGTCCTGGTTATCAATACCTCGCATCCTGGCATTTTCTGCATTCATAAATCCCATTTCCAGGGCTTCTTTCAAAAATACTGCCGAAGTTTCTGTAACCTCTTCTTTGCGTCCAGACACCATCACTGCCATTATATGTGCCTCCGGCGGATAGGAAAGCATTTTGCGGTACATAATTTCCTGTTCGTAGAATCCCAGATAATCATTCTCTGCTGCCGTCTTGATGCTGTAATGCTCCGGTGTATAGGTCTGAATAACTACTTCTCCAGGCCGTTCTCCTCGTCCGGCTCTTCCTGATGCCTGTACCAAGAGTTCAAAGGTGCGTTCCGCAGACCGATAATCTCCCACATACAAAGACAAATCAGCTGCCAGAATCCCTACCAAGGTTACATCTTTAAAATCATGCCCTTTTACAATCATCTGTGTTCCCACCAGAATATCGGCCTTGTGTTCTGCAAAAGCCGCTAATATCTTCTCATGCCCATCCTTACTGCCTGTTGTATCTGCATCCATTCGGAGAATTCTTGCATTTGGAAATTCTCTCTGTGTTATTTCTTCTATCTTTTGGGTTCCTGTTCCAAAGGCCGCAATATATGGCGAACCACATTCTGGACAAAGCTTTGGCATCCGTTCTTCATACCCACAATAATGACATGCTAATTTGCCTGTTTTGTGATAGGTTAAAGATATATCACAATGAGGACATTTTAACACATGACCACAGCTTCTACAAGAAACAAATCCCGAATACCCTCTGCGGTTGATAAATAACATAATCTGCTCTTTTTTGCGAAGCCTGTCTTCTATCAGTTCTTTTAACTGGCGGCTAAAGATGGAGCGGTTCTTTGCTTTTAATTCTTCCCTTAAATCAACAAGATGAACCATTGGAAGACCACTTCCTGCTACCGCTCTTTGATTCAGGGTAAAGAGTGTATACTCCTTATCCATGGCTTTTTTATAAGACTCTACAGATGGCGTCGCAGAACCAAGCACTACGCTTGAACCTGTCATTCTGGCTCTTTCTATTGCTGTTTCCCTGGCATGATACCTTGGTGCCCCTTCACTTTTATAGCTGCCTTCATGCTCTTCATCTATAATAATCAGTCCCAAATTTGGAAACGGTGTAAAAAGGGCTGAGCGTGGACCAATAATAATATCCACTTCTCCCTTCTTCGCCCTCATGTACTGGTCATACCTCTCTCCTTGGGACAATCTGGAGTTCAGAATTGAAATACGATTACCGAATCTCTTGTAAAAGCGAAGTACCGTCTGATACGTGAGGGATATCTCCGGTATCAGCATAATAACCTGCTTACCCTCACTCAATACCTTATCTATCATTTCCATGTAAACTTCCGTTTTACCACTTCCTGTCACGCCATGAAGCAGGTATGTTTTACGAATGCCTTCTTCATAATCTCTACAAAAACAATCTACTACTTCCTGCTGCTTGGAATTAAGCGAAAGTCTTGTCCTCTCTCTTTCTTCCATGCTGACCGGATTACGATATACAATTTCTTTCTCAATCTCAATCACAGACAGCTTTTCCAAATCCTGAAGGGTTGTTCTTGCAATATTAAGGCTTTGTACTGCCGTCTGATAGTCCATGACATCATCGGAAAGCAATGCTTCTAGCAGTCTTACTCGCCCTTTATTGCTTTTTTTCTTTGAGAGTTCAAGAAATTCATTGGCCTCCTCTTTGGAAAGCTTTAAACGGATGTATTTCTTTTCAATATTCTTTACAGCCTTCTTAACTGGAATTACGGTTTTAAGAGCATCATTCATGGTTGCCCCATAATTTTCCTTAATCCAGTATGCCAGCTGTATGAGCTGTCCTTCAATGGCAACCCCTTTGTCTGCCACCGAAAGTTCTTTTATCTTATCCACATCCCAGTTTGGTTTGTCTGAAATTCCCACCACATAACCTTTAATCTGGCGGTTTCCTTTTCCAAAAGGGATATGAACTAAAGTTCCAATGGTGCATGCAGCTTCCTCTTCCGGCTTAATGCGGTACTGATATGTCTTATCTAAGTTTTCATGAGAAATATCTACAATCACATCTGCATACATCCATCGTCCCTCCTTTTTTATGTTTGCTTGCTTATGCGTTATTTAATAATCCTTGAATAATGGTTTCCATGTGCATACCGCGGGAACCTTTTACAATAATACCTGTCTTTTCTTTTGCCTGTTCTTTCAGATAGCAAAGCGCATCGTCATTATTATCATAGGAATGTACTACCATTGCATTGCCAACTAGTGAGTCCCTCACACCCTCTGCAATCGCTTTCGCCTCTGTTCCTACGGTTACCACTTCATCAATGGTCTTTCCCTGATAAGAAGCCTTTGCAATAAAAGTGCCCACTTCATAGTGGCACTGATGAGACACTTCACCAAGTTCTAATACATCGCCCAGTACAATAATTCTTCTATCCAGATTCTCCATCTGAAGCAGTACATTGGTACTACTCTTCATGGAATCCGGACTTGCGTTGTAAGTGTCATCTACAATAGTCATTCCGTTATGGTTATGTACCTGACCTCGCATTGCAATCGGCTGGTATTCTAAAAGCCCCTGTTTTGCCACAGAAGGCGCAATTCCAAGCTCATATGCTGCTGCCAGTGCAACCAGTGCATTCTCTACATTATGAAGTCCAAGAACCGATAATACAATCTCTTCTTCACCATCCGGATATACCAGTGTAAAGTGAGTCTTCCCTTCTTTTACACTGACATCTTTTCCATAGAAGGTGCAGTCTTCTTCCAGACCAAATAATACGCATCCTGTTTCTTCTAATGCTTTCTTTGTCTGTTCTGCAATCTGGGTGAACGCAGTATTTTCTTTGATTTCACGAAGCAACTTATCATCGCCATTTAAGAAGAGCTTTCTGCCTGCCTTTAAAGCATTTTCCTGCTTCGCTGTCACATTGATAAGATTCAGTTTTTCCTTGCGGATATTCTCCTGACTTCCCAGCTGTCCAATGTGAGCCACCCCGATATTTGTCATAATCGCCATATCTGGCTTTGCAATGGCAGAAAGGCGTTCCATTTCTCCTTCTTCGCTCATGCCCATCTCAATGACTGCCACCTCATGCTCCGGCTCAAAATGGAACATCATAAGTGGAAGTCCAATCTGGCTGTTCATATTACCAAGGGTCTTGATTACGTTATACTTAGTTGCAAGGGCTGCTCCTACCATTTCCTTTGTGGTAGTTTTTCCTACGCTTCCTGTTATTCCAATAACCGGCATGGTAAACTGGTCACGATACCAGCTTCCAAGTGCCTGTAACGCTGCAAGTGTATCCTTAACCTGAATATATGCCTTTCCCTCTGTATACTGAGTAACTTCTGCTGACTCTGCCACAAAGGAAGCTACTGCACCATTTTCAAAGGCTCCCTCAATAAATCTATGTCCATCTGCCTTTTCACCAATGATTGGGACAAATAATGCGCCTTCTTCAATTTCTCTGGAATTAACACTGGCAGATGTTACTAAAATCTCTTCACTGCCGCTTAATAAAATACCATTTACGGCATCTACAATCTGTTTTACTGTAATTTTCATACTGCTATACCTCCGTATTGCAACTGCCTTTTCAGGTTCTGTGCTCTTCAGAACTTGTAGAACTTTCTGCTCTTTTATACTCCGGCTAAAATATCACGAATCAAATCTCTTTCATCCATTTTATATTTTTTGCCCTTGATTTCCTGATAATCCTCATGACCTTTACCTGCTAATACGATAACATCACCATCTTTAGCATTGTCCATGCAATATTTAATCGCTTCTTTACGGTCAATGATTGTTACATACTTACCAGGACCTTTCTTAACCCCAACCACAATATCATCAAGAATTGCCTGTGGTTCTTCATCTCTTGGATTATCAGAAGTTACTACAGTTAAATCTGCATACTTGGAAGAAATCTCTCCCATCTCAAAACGTCTTGCCTTTGCACGGTTACCACCGCAGCCAAAAAGACATACCAGACGTTTTGGATTGTATTCTTTCAATGTTGTAAGTAAGCTTTCCAGGCTCATGGCGTTGTGTGCATAGTCAATCATTAAAGTGTATCGGTCCGAAACCGGAATTAACTCTACACGTCCCTTTACCCTGATTTCTAACAATGCCTTTTTAATTGTCTCTTCTGCCACGCCAAAATGTCTGCAGATTGCAATGGCACATAAAGAATTATATACACTGAATTTCCCCGGCACATCTACTATTACATGGAAATCAAGAAGTCCCTTCAAATCAAACTCAACACCTAATGTACCTGCTCTGCTGAATAATTCTACATTTTCCGCACAAAGGGAAGCCTTATCAGAGAATCCATAAGTTTCCACTTCACAGGTATGTCCTTCGATTACTTTTTCAAATAAATCACTGTCAACGTTTAAGATACCCTGTTTACACTGTTTGAATAACATTGCCTTGCAGGAAATGTAATCATCCATGTCCTTATGTTCATTTGGTCCAATATGGTCTGGTTCTAAGTTCGTAAAGATACCATAATCAAAGGTAAATCCACTTACTCGGTGAAGCATAAGCCCCTGGGAAGAAACCTCCATAACCACTGCCTGACAGCCTGCATCTACCATTTCACGGAAGGTTTTCTGAACAATATAGGATTCCGGTGTTGTATTCACCGCAGGAATGTTCTTATCCCCAATGATAGTTTCAATGGTTCCAATTAAACCAGTCTTAAAACCGGATTTTTCCAGAATCGATTTTACCATGTATGTTGTTGTTGTCTTACCCTTTGTTCCGGTAATACCGATTGTCTTTAATTCTCTTGCCGGATGTCCAAAGTAAGCTGCAGACAGGCAGGCAAGGGCAAGTCTTGTATTCTCAACCTTAATCACTGTTACCTGCTCTGGTACTTCTACATCCTTTTCTACTACTACAGTTGTAATTCCTTTTTCTATTACCTCTGCCACAAAATCGTGGGCATCTCTTACTGCACCACTAATGCATACAAAGATACCGTCCTGTACCGCCTTACGGCTGTCATATACTAATTCTGTTACTTCTCTGTCTACAGTTCCCTGTACTAAAGTATATTGTAAATCTTCCAAAAGTTCTCTTACTGTCATAGCACTATCCCTCCTATACATTGGTAATATCGATGTCTCCGTCAAACACCACTGTTGCCGGTCCTGTCATAAAGATATGATTACTTTCTCTATCATAACGAATTTTCAAATCGCCGCCTAACAAATGCACGTTTACCTCATCCTCTGTTTTGCCATTTAAGATGCATGCATATACACTTGCGCAGGCACCGGTTCCACAGGCAAGAGTTTCACCTGAACCACGCTCCCACACTCGCATATTGATATTATTCCTATCCAGAAGTTCAATAAATTCTGTATTGGTTCTTCTTGGAAAACGTTGGTGATTTTCAAATAATGGTCCTGTTTTTTCAATCTCCACTTTCGAAGTGTCTTCTACCCATACAATGGCATGTGGATTTCCCATTGACACACAGGTCATCTCGTAAGTCTTACCATCTACTGTAAATTCTTCTGCAATAACAGCTTCCTGCTCAGATACTACCGGCACTAACTCAGGCTTCACAATTGGTTCTCCCATATCCACAGTTACTGCCGCTACTTTTCCATTCACAACCTGTAAATCAAGCACCTTAATCTGACCGCCGGATTCGATGGTAATCTTTGTCTTATCTGTTAATCCGTAGTCATACACAT
>CAZRLE010000134.1:0-5825 GCA_964600705.1 uncultured Lachnoclostridium sp.
CGACACCACGGGTATGAACCGTGTGCTCTAGCCAACTGAGCTATCCCGCCATATTCAACATGTCCAATCTCTGCCGGACACATTGAATAGTATAAAATATTCATCAGCAAATGTCAACAACTTTTTTTATTTTTTTCAAACTTTTTTAATCCTGATAAATATGACTTCCACTTCGTCCCTTTTCTACCACAAGCTTCTTCTCTATCTGCTCTTTCAATTCGCTTACATGAGAGATAATTCCAATCAGACGATTATGCTCTGTAAGACTATTCAGAGTACTCATTGCCTGTTCCAATGATTCTCCATCTAAGGCTCCGAAGCCTTCATCAATAAACAGTGTTTCTATCTGGATTCCTCCGGCATAAGCCTGCACCACATCTGAAAGCCCCAATGCAAGTGCCAGTGCTGCCTTAAAGGATTCCCCACCGGATAGCGTCTTTACCGGTCGCTTCTTACCGGTAAAGTTATCAAGAACCTCCAAATTGAGACTGTCCGTTGTTCTTGCATCTGCTACGCGCTCCACTTTGCTTAACTGATATCTTCCACCTGTCATTTTGCTAAGACGTAAATTGGCTGCTGCCACTATATCCTCAAAATATGCGGATAACACATACTGCTCAAACACCATTCTGTCCTTATTCTTACCAAGTGCAGCCTGTTCCAGTCCTCTTATCAGACTATATTTCTCTTCCAGAACTTTACGTTCCTTCTGCTTATCAGCAATAGAACGAAGTACCTTTTCATTCACGGTAACCTTTACCGATTTTCCTTCTTTTTCTTTTTGCAGGAGTTTCTTTTCTTTTTCGATTGCAAGCATAGCTGATTCAATCATCTGCACATTCATGTTTTCTGTCTCTTCTGTCATAAATTCTGCAAATGCCGGGTCCTTAAGCAGCTTCTCTTCAAACATAAACAGCTCTTTCTCTAAATCAGCCTTCTCTTTTTGCAGTTCTTCTAAAAGAGTTTTTTTACCTTCCGCCAGAAGTTTTTGTGTCTCTTCTTCCTTCTTGACTTCCAGCATTCGCTTCTCATGGTGTTTCTCCATTTCTTCTTTTTCTTGCCAGAAGTCTGCCTGCGCCTGCTCTTTCGCTTCTTTTTCTTTCAGAAGTTTCTTTTTCTCTTTTACTTTCTCTTCAAATTGTTTCTGTTTTGCCTTCTGCTCCTTTTCTATCAGGAGAAGTTCCTCATAAGAACCACTTTCTTTTTGTAACATATCCAAAGCAGCTTCCACTTCTTTTTTCATTGTATCCAAACTTCCCTTTGTCTGGGCTGCTTTTTGAAAAATCTCGTTTTTCTTCTCTTCTGCCTGCTGCCACTTATCCTTCCAAAGTGCCACTTCCTTTTCGTCAGGCACGGTATCACTTACCACCGCAGGGCTTGGATGCAACGTAGAGCCACACACAGGACAAGGCTTTCCCTCTTCCAGATAACGTGCCGCAAGACCAATGGCTGCCGCTCTATAATCCCTGTCCTTCTCCTCGTACAGCTTCTTAATCTCCATGCAACTGTCTTCTGCTTCTCTATACGCTTCCTGCTTCTGTTTCAGTACCTCCGCCAAAGCTTTGACGGACTTTTCCTTCTCTTTCATCTCCTTATGACGCTCTATCTTTTCTTTCACTTTGGCAATGTGAAGCTTTATCTCTGAAACCTGTTCCTCCACAGCGTCATATTCCATCAATCGTCCTTTCAGAAGCTCCAATTGTTCTTTTTCTACCCTTTGCTTTTCTATAAACTTTTTCTTTTTCTCCTCAAAGCTTACTTCTTCTGACTGCGCTGCCTTAACTGCCTGCTCTTTCCTTCGCTCACTGTCTTCTTTTTCCTTTTCACAAAGCAGAAGCTTCTTTCCCTGCTCCTCGATTCTTTTTTCAAGACTTATATATTCCTGATTTTTTTCAGTCAGCTTCTTTAACTTCTTTTCCAGTTTTTTAAGTTCCTCAGTAAACCGTTTTACTTCTTCTTTATCTTCCTTTACTTCTTCCTGTACCAACTCCACCAGACTTTCAAGACTTATGTATTCCTTGGAAAGCTCCTCTTTTACCGCCTCACACTCCGTCTGTATCTGGGACAAGTTTTCCGAAAGCTTATGCTTATTTTCTGTTAAAGCGCTGTAAGCTTCCCTTGCTTTTTCTCCTAACTTCTTCTGAAAACGTTCCTGTTCTTCCGTTCCGAAAAGATTACGGAATATCTCTACTCTATCCTTAGAATTTGCCAACAATAAATCTAAGAATTCGCCCTGTGCAATCATGGCTATCTGCTTAAACTGCTTATAACTGATTCCCATAATCTCATTCAGCCTTGCATTTACATCCTTTAAAGCAGTAATAGGCATTTTCCCCTCTTCATAAAGGACTGCTGTTTCACTTGTTACAATTTCACCCTGTCCACGCTTTTTGGGACGGCTGTAACGTGGGGAACGAACCACCTTGTATTCCTGCCCTTTATGTGTAAAAATAAGCTCTACAAAGGTTTCCGTTTCTGGCTTTGCAAAGTCACTTCTAAGATAATCCTTCTCTCTGGTTGTCCCACTGGTTTCACCATATAGCGCATAGGTAATTCCATCAAAAATGGTGGTCTTACCTCCACCGGTAGAACCGGTAATGAGAAATAATCCTTCACGCCCAAAGACTTCAAAATCCACCACTTCACAGGAAGCATAAGGTCCCCATCCGCTTAACGTTAATTTAATTGGTCTCAACTTTTCTGCCTCCTATCTCTTCCATCATGCTGTCTATGATTTCTATCTGACTGTCGGAAAGCTTCTGCTCTGTCACCAGTTCATAAAATTCTTCAAATAATTCCTTCGTTGTTCTCTTTGCCTTTTGGGATGAAGTCAGATTAAGCCCTTCTTCCCTTCTCATATTCTTTTCCAATATTAACTGCATGACATTGGGATACACTGCCCTAAGCTGTTCCATAGGCTCAAACAACTCCTCTGTATCTGTCAGAACAACCTGCAGGTAATCCTCTCTATTCCCAGCTTCTACCACTTCTTTTTGTAGTAAGTCAGTAAGTTTTCCCTTGATAATTCTCATATCATGAAGAGGTGTAAATGGCACTTCCGTTATAGTTACTTTTCCTTTTTCCTCTAACTCTACCATCGTCATGGATTTTTCATGGTTCACTTCAGAAAAAGAATATTTCAACGGTGAACCGGCATAACGGATGGTATCTCTTCCCACCCTCTGTGGTCTGTGAATATGCCCGAGCGCTACATAATCAAAATCGTTCCATATACTTGTATCCACTGCTTCTGTTCCACCTACAGAAATAAAGTTTTCCGAATCAGAAAGCAAAGGTGTTTCTCCATTTCCTATTGCAAAATGATGTGTCACCAGGACATTTCTCTCTTCTCCGTTAACCTGCATTTGTTCTGTAAACGCCTTTAGACAGAAACTGTAATCATTTTCCAGTTCCTCCTGTCCCAATACATACTTCATAGTCTTTGGTGTTGCAAATGGAAGGAGATACAAATTCACTTTCCCATACACATCTTCTCTTACTATTTTCTTTACTTCCTTTGTCAGTACCCCTGCAATATGAAGTCCCTTTCCTTCCAAGAGCTTCTCTGCAAATCCAAGTCGCTCCGGCGAATCGTGATTGCCGCTAATCAGGTAGACTTCTATGCTTTTATGCTTCTCATCTCCAGATATGAGTCTTGTTAAAAATTCATCTAATACTGCGACTGCCTCTGCTGTGGGAATGGAACGGTCATACACATCCCCTGCAATTATCACACCATCTACGTTTTCTTTTCTTGCTGTATCTATAATCTGTTCCAGAATGTTCTCCTGGTCTTTTAACATGGAAAATTCGTTGACTGTTTTTCCAATATGCAAATCACTCACATGTAATAATTTCATTAAAGCCCCTCTTTTCTCGACAAAAGTCGCTGTCTTCTTCCTTTTTTCTCCATTTTTTACTGTACAAAAAACACTTTTTATAGTACAGTAATTCTATGTCACTATTTTAGAAAGGAGTAACACAAATGGACCGCAGAGCAATTAAAATGACAGCCCTTGTTGTCATACTTAGTATTTTATCCGTTATTTTGGATTTTTCTGTGTATTATTTTACAGGTCGAATTGGCACAACGATTATTGCCACCATCCTGACCTCTCTTATTTTATCACATATATTTTTAGAACGCTCCCTTTCCTACGAAATGAGCCTTATTTTTTCTACGATAACCATGGTTTTAAGCACCCTTATCATTACACTTATTTATTATAATAAACTGAGTAGCATTTTGGTATACCAAAATTATATCCATTTAGTTACCTTCCTTCACTGGATGGTTCCAATGGTTTACAACATATTCCGATGTCTGTTTGATAAAGGTCCTCGTTTTGTTGCCTTTACTTCTTACTTTTGGAAAGCAAGTGCTGTATTCGCTATTTACTATATAGCTAACATAATCTATCATACGATTCTTAATCCGATTATGCTGCCTTACGCATTTACAACAACCAGCTATTGGTATGTTCCATTTTTTAGTACTGCTACCCATATCGAAGATTTTATCTATATGGGAACCGGAATCGGCGAACTCCTTATTTATTTTTCCAAAATATTTGCATTATTTGGACCAATCGGATTTTACAGTTCACTTATTTTGAGAGACTATGACAAAAAAACAGCTCTTCTTGTTAAGACAGTCTTATGTGTGACTATTCCACTTGCTTTTGAGGCAATTTCCTATTTCCAGGGAATCCAACTTAACATTGATGCCTGCCTGTATCGTTTCTTTGGTATTTTCTTTGGTATTTTGCTATTAAAGATAATGGATACCCTTTTCATTTATTTTACCGGAGAAGCTTTTCTCTATGAACGTAACCGATATTCCTTTTTCTTATATTAAACTAAAAGTACAAAAATCATAGCCCGTGAACCTTATGCTTCACGGGCTATTTTCATACTCAAAACCAAGTCTTTATTCCATTTTCTAATACCTGATGTATTCTCTCAGATCAGAAGCTAATATCTTTCCTCCTCTTATCAAGTGGTCAAACAGACCTGCCCGGTACAAACTGATTAACACCATTCCAAGGGGAATCGCAATTATCATTCCCACGACACCCTTCACTCTGTATCCAACAAACAAAAACAGAAGTGATGCTAACGGATTCAGTCCTACGCTGTCACCTACCATCTTTGGCTGCAATAATTGTCTGGCAAGCTGGCAAACCAAATAAATAATCATGAGACAAAGTGCGTTATAATAGTTACCACTAAGCAGTTTAAACAATGCCCATGGGAAGATTACCGTTCCCGTTCCAAATACAGGAAGGAAATCTAGTGCTGCCACTAAAAGAGCCAGCAAATAGGCATATTTGACATCTATAAACCAAAATCCAAGCAAAAGAATTCCGGTAATAATAAACATTATTTTAAACTGCGCCTTAAAGTATCCACCTATAGCTTTTGCAAAGTTTTCCTTAATCAGATTAAAGTTTTCTGCCATGGAAGAAGGTATTATTCTCTGCCACAGCTTCATTACATACTCTCTTTCCGAAATAAAGAAATACGCAGACAGCATCGTGATAATTGCCATAAAAAAGAATTCCGCTACATTCTTCACCAGAGAGCCTGCCCCGTCTAATGAACTAGTGCTGATATTGGAAAGAAGCTTAGTAACAGTTCCAATAAGAGAAGACCCTGCATCATTCACAACATCTTTAAGTTCTGCCGGCAAAACTTCATACAAGCCCTGCATATTCTGTGCCAGAAGATTAAGCTGTAACTGTATTTCCTCAATCATAACTGGCAAATCTCCAATAAAGCTTACCGCCTGACGGACTAACACAACTGACAGACAATAAATCACA
>CAZRLE010000135.1:0-5713 GCA_964600705.1 uncultured Lachnoclostridium sp.
TGCCAAAGGTGGTATTGCAATTGCAATCCAGTCTGAACTTGGAATTCCGGTTAAATATATTGGTATTGGAGAACAGATTGACGATTTACAGAAGTTCAATGCAGATGATTTTGTAAATGCACTGTTTGACACAGGGAAAGAAGAGTAGTACAATACACTTTAATGAATTAACGTGTGTTTGATACATGGAAACGGTGCTAAGCAATGGAGGAACTATATTATGATGACATTAGAGAAATTTGAAGAAGCTTGCGAGCAGGTCAAAAAAGTTACGCTAAAGACAAATCTGGTTTATAGTGAATATTTTTCAGAGGTTTCTGGTAATAAAGTATATTTAAAACCAGAGAATATGCAGTATACAGGTGCTTATAAGGTAAGAGGTTCTTATTACAAAATCAGTACTTTGTCAAAAGAAGAACGTGCAAAAGGTCTGATTACTGCATCTGCCGGTAATCATGCTCAGGGTGTTGCTTATGCAGCAAAGATTTACGGTGTAAAGGCAACTATCGTTATGCCAACAACAACACCATTAATCAAGGTAAACCGTACAAAGAGCTACGGAGCAGAAGTAATCCTTCATGGAGATGTATATGATGATGCCTGCAAATACGCACTTCAGTTAGCAGAAGAAAATGGAAGTACTTTTATACATCCATTCGATGATGAGGACGTAGCAACCGGGCAGGGGACTATTGCTATGGAAATCTTTAAAGACCTTCCAACTGTAGATGTCATTTTAGTTCCAATCGGTGGCGGTGGGTTAGCTTCCGGGGTATCCACTTTAGCAAAGCTGTTAAACCCGAATGTAAAAGTAATTGGTGTAGAGCCAGCAGGGGCAAACTGTATGCAGCAGTCCTTAAAGGCCGGAGAAGTAGTATCCCTGCCATCCGCAGTAACCATTGCAGATGGTACAGCCGTTAAGACACCTGGAAAGAACATTTTCCCATATATCCAGCAGAATTTAGATGATATTATCACAATCGAGGACGATGAGCTTATCGTAACCTTCCTTGATATGATGGAAAACCATAAGATGGTAGTAGAAAATTCAGGACTTTTAACAGTAGCAGCTCTGAAACATTTAGACTGTAAAGATAAGAGAGTGGTATCTATCTTAAGCGGTGGTAATATGGATGTCATTACCATTTCCTCTGTAGTACAGCATGGACTTATCGCAAGAGGCAGAATTTTTACCGTATCCGTACAGCTTCCAGACAGACCAGGCGAATTAGTTCGTGTATCACAGGTGATTGCAGAAGCAAAGGGTAACGTAATCCGCCTTGACCATAACCAGTTTGTAAGCATTAACCGTAATGCGGCTGTGGAACTTAAAATAACCATGGAAGCATTCGGACATGAACATAAAGAGCAGATTATAGAAGCACTGAAAAAGAATGGATATAATCCGGTTATTAAGAAACCGGTATTGTAATCAATAGAATAGAAATATAAGACGGAACTTTCGTGGGAAGGTTCCGTTTTCTTGAGAAGGACTGGTCTTCTGACTTAAAGTACCTCATTGAGACGAATTCTGGAAGTAAATTTGTATTAAGAATAGCGGATATCAGTAGATATGATGAAAAGAAGAAAGAATATGAAATGATTCAAAAATTTTCTGAATTGGGATTTGAAATGTCTATGCCAATTGATTTTGGAATTTGTAATGAGAGCAGAAACGTGTATATGATATTGTCATGGGTAGATGGAGTGGATTTAGAAGAAGTACTGCCAAATCTTGAAAATTATGAGAAATCTGCTGTTAGAGTAGAAAATGATGAAACAGCAGTAGAATATGTGAAAAACAAATATAGAGATGGTGTGGATGATGAGAACTAGAGAAGAAGTAATTAAATTCGGTCTTTCATTTCCAAATTCGTATTGGGATGCTCCGTTTCATGATGAAAATTGGCAGCTTGTAAGAGTACGTAAAAATAAAAAAGCATTCTTATGGACTTATGAGAAAGATGGGAATATGTGCATTAACATAAAAGTTGACTCAGAGTGGAGAGATTTATGGAGAAATACATATCCATCCGTATTGCCGGGCTATCATCAGAATAAAGAACATTGGAATACGGTAATTTTGGATGGAACAGTACCAGAGAAAGAGATTAAGAGAATGATAGCAGAAAGTTATGATTTGGTTATGAAATAGGAAGATAGAGCAAGGGGATAGAAAATGGAACATAAAGGCACAATTGAGATAGAAACAGACAGAATAATTTTAAGACAGTTTACAGTTAATGACATAGAGGCTGCTTTTCATAATTGGACGAGTGATGAAAAAGTAACAGAATTTTTGAGATGGCCTACTCATGTCGATATATCTGTAACTGAAAAAATCGTGAACAGCTGGATTAATGGTTATCAAAAAAATGATTTTTATCAGTGGGCAATTGTGGAAAAGAAGCTAAATGAACCTATTGGTACTATTTCTGTGGTCGATATGGATGAAAAAACAGAGAAAGTTCATATTGGATATTGTATAGGAAGCAAATGGTGGCATTTAGGATATACAAGTGAAGCATTTTCGGCAATTATACCGTTTTTCTTTGAAGAAGTTAAGGTAAAAAGAATGGAATCCCAACATGATCCCGAAAACCCTAATTCTGGTAAAGTAATGAAAAAATGTGGCTTACTTTACGAAGGAACTTTAAGAAAGGCTGACTGGAGCAATAAAGGAATTGTGGATGCCTGTATGTATGGAATGTTGGCAGAAGATTATTTCAGCTAGAAAAACAGAATACAAAGGAGTAGTAAGTAATGAGTTTATTTGATGAAATTAAGAATTACAAGCCTGTAAATGAACAGGAAGAACGTGATAAAGAAATCATGCTTGCTTTTATGATGGATAATTCCAATTATTTAGATAGAGAAAATCAGATAGGGCATTTTACAGCTTCCATTTGGACTGTAAATAAAGAACATACGAAAACATTGATGGTATATCATAATATTTATAATTCATGGTCCTGGATAGGCGGTCATGCTGATGGTGAGGAGAATTTGTGTTCGGTAGCATTAAGGGAGCTGCAGGAGGAAACAGGTGTTAAAAATGCAGAATTAGTAAGTAAGGAAATTCTGAGCTTGGAAATATTAACAGTAAATGGTCATGTAAGAAAAGGAATTTATGTACCAAGTCATTTGCATTTTAATGTGACTTATTTAGCGGAAGCAGATGAAAAGGAAGAACTAATTGTTAATAAAGATGAAAATCAGGCGGTAAAATGGTGGTCTTTCGAAGAGGCTTTGAAAATGTCAACAGAACCTTGGATGATAGAGCATGTATATAAAAAATTGATTGAAAAGTGCAAATAAATTTGTTGAGTGTAGACTTTATAGAATTTCAAAGGAGAAAAAAAGGAGTTCATCAGAATGAATGATTTTAGTATCAATGAAATGCAGGAAATGCAAAAGAAACTTCAAGATAAATATAAAGAAAAATGGGAAGGGATTTCTCCGGAGGTAGGAAAAAACAAGCTATTATGGATGATTGGTGAAATTGGCGAAGTTATTGATATAGTAAAGAAAAATGGAGACAGAAAATCCTGTGAAGAGGAAGAAGTAAGACAGCATTTGGTAGAAGAACTGGCAGATGTTCTAATGTACTACAATGATGTATTACTTTGCTATGGAATTGCAGAAGAAGAGTTGAAAAAGGTTTATGTAGAGAAATTTGAAAAGAATATGAAGCGGTGGTAGGGGAGAAAAGAACTAAGCAGAATATGGTCAATTTTATTGTAGATAAAGCTCCCCAGTTGGCGGATGTACTAAAAGCTATATAGATGTTTTGTTCTGGAAAGATAGAATAAAGCATACGGAATTACATAAGAATGATTTTATTTCAGATATTGAGTATTATAATTGTTTTGAAAGTATACCTGAAATAATACATAATCCGGATTATTTGAGTGTCAATCCTAAAGATAATAGTATTTCTTTTATTAAGGACTTTTCAGCTCACGTTTCAGTAGCAGTTAGAGTTTCTTTGGATGGAAAATTGTCATATCGAACTATGTATCCTATCATGGATGCACAACTAGATAACTATATTAGAAGAAATAGAGCATGGAAGTGGGAAAAGGGACAAAAAGCTTGACTTATAGAGGATAAAAGGTATAATCAAATTAGTAGATGAGTATATTTACTCTGAATGAAATCTGAGGACGGAATAGGCAGCCGTCACACCCGTTGGGTCTTTTAAGAGATGTAGGAGTGTCAACCTACCTATTTCATTCGGAATAAGGACAGATGACTTAGTGCATCTGCCTTTTTTATAATTAGAATCATGATTGAGGGAGATAATGGTTATGAAGGACAAAAGGATAAAAATAGGTCTTCTATTAGCATATGCAGTTCCGTATATGTTTCTGGCAGCCTACGGAGATGGAAAGTATGGAACAATGATTTTATACGGAGTTATGATAGTTGCATTGGGAGGTTTATTTAAGGCGGCATATAAAACTCAAAACGTTAGGTTAATTATTCCAGGAAATATAATCAGTTCAGTTGTATCGGCTGTCATTACAAGGAAGTCAGAGTTAATGGAAATGGGACATTATTTCAAGCCATTTACTGCATTTCAACTGGTTATTACAGTTTCAGGGATTGCATTGATTGTACAGTTAGGTGTTATGTTTTATAAAGCAGATTTTAGCAAAAAGTAGAAAAGCTTGGAAAACAATAGAGTGAAAAATATGAAGAAGAACATAGAAAAGACAAATGTTATGCGTATACTGGACCAAAAGAAAATAGAATATAAAAGCCACTGTTATGTTGATACCGGTGTGATTAGTGGCGTAGATGTGGCACGGGTTTTAAATCAGAATCCAGAACAGGTATTCAAAACATTAGTAACAGTTGGAAACTCCAATAATTACTTTGTCTTTTTAGTACCAGTAGAAGAGGAATTGGACTTAAAGAAAGCTGCAAAGGCGGTTGGTGAGAAAAGTATCAGCATGTTAAAAGCTAAGGATTTATTGCCATTGACGGGCTATGTGCATGGAGGCTGTTCACCGATTGGGATGAAAAAGCAGTTTAAGACAGTGATTCATAGGACGGCGGCAGAATTTGATACCATTATTTTTAGTGGAGGAAAGATTGGGTATCAGGTGGAAACATCATTGGAGGAATTAAAAAAGGTACTTCGTTTTGAGTTGGGAGATATCGTGGTTTAGAAGAAGTAAAGAAATCTACGAAGAAAAGATATATTAAATTGTGGCAAAAGAAAAGGACTCGGGGAAGAGAAAAGAAAATATGTATTCTGAGGAATAGGAGAGAAGTAGTTGTGATTAAAACAAAAGATATTATATTAAGAGATTTTAAAGAAAGTGATATAGAGAAAAAAATTATTGGAAAACAGTAGAGACAGAGTGGCAATTGTGGGATGGACCATGGGAGCACGAAGGAAAGTCAGAGGAACAGAAGGCGAATGAGTTAGAAGACTTAATCCAAACAATGAACCAATGGCTTGAAGAAAGTAAAAATATGACTCCTGAGCAAAAGCGTTGCAGATTTCATATTGAAACGGTGGAAGAGCAGAAATATATTGGGTGGGTATCATCTTACAAAATCGATGAAGATTACACATATACAACAGGAGAAGGACGTTGTGCAATTGGAATTGATATCCCGGATATGTCAGTTAGAGGCAGGGGATATTCTTATCAGGCATTGTGTTTGTTCATTCAAGGGAATGGTCTTTAAACCACCT
>CAZRLE010000136.1:0-5688 GCA_964600705.1 uncultured Lachnoclostridium sp.
AACCCAGATGGAACTTATAATTTTGAGTGTTTGGAAGCCATTGATGTAGAGCAGTTTAATCAGGATATGGCTGCATTGCTTCGTGGTGAAAGAATAGAACTGCCAAGCTTTAACTTTAAAACAGGTAAACGCGAATATAAAGGAAAATACAAACAGCTAGGCAAGGATGATATTTTAGTTATTGAAGGTATTCATGGATTGAATGACAAACTTTCCCATTCTTTACCATCCGATAGTAAGTTTAAGATTTATATCAGTGCACTGACAACCTTAAATATTGATGAACATAACCAGATATCTACTTCCGATGGACGTCTGCTTCGACGTATGGTGCGAGATGCAAGAACCAGAGGTACAGAAGCAGAAAAGACTATGTCCATGTGGAAATCCGTACGACATGGGGAAGAAAATTATATCTTCCCATTCCAGGAATCAGCAGATGTTATGTTTAATTCAGCATTAATCTATGAACTGGCGGTACTAAAACAGTATGCGGAGTCGCTGTTATTTGGTATTACGGAAGATAGTCCATATTATATTGAAGCAACCAGACTTCTTAAGTTCTTAAGTTATCTGGTAGGTGTGAGCAGTGAAGATGTACCAAAGACTTCACTGGTCAGAGAGTTTGTAGGTAACAGTTACTTTAATATTTAGGTTTACAATTTGCAAAAATAGTGATAAAATACCACAAGTGAGTAGCACAGATGGTCGCGGCTGCAAATGCCGAAAGGCTGCAGGTGAGGAAAGTCCGGGCTTCATAGGGCAGGATGCCAGATAACGTCTGGTGGAGGCGACTCTAAGGAAAGTGCAACAGAAAATAAACCGCAAGAGATAGATGCGTAAGCGGATATCTCTTGTAAGGGTGGAATGGCGAGGTAAGAGCTCACCGCAGGGCTGGTAACAGTCGTGGCTGTGTAAACCCCAACCGAAGCAAGACCGAACAGGAAACGATACGGCTGCCCGTCGTGTTTTCGGGTAGGTCGCTTGAACCTGTCGGTGACGGCAGGTCTAGAAAGATGATCATCTAATACAGAACCCGGCTTATAGTGCTACTCATTAAAAGAAAAGATTGCGTAGATTCATGAAAATGAGCTCAGAAGAATAAAGACTTTAGAATGATTAAGACCGCAGGAAAATCAAGTGTGTATTTTTCTGTGGTTTTACGTTATCTATGCAGAATGTATAAGATGCAAATCTGATAAATGAAGAAGAATGTTAATATAGAAGAGGAGAAGAGGGCATGAGTTATATGGAAGATTTAAAACAGCAAAATGATTTTGTAAAAGAACGCATGGAACTGGCTGTTGAGAAATTGAATCGTATTGTTTCGGGCGAGATTGAAGTAGAGGAAGTTTACAAAGACTTTTTTGTGAAGCAGGCAGAATTTCTTTTGTTATTAAGCGGGATTGATGCAGACAGTCAGAAGGATGAAGAATTAAAGATTTTAAATGAGAAACTGTATCAGGATATTAAGGGAGAAGCTTATAATACCTGTTATGGAAATCCATCCTATGCAGCAGAACAGTTTGGCTTGGAATTAGGACAGATGTTAAGTGCGTTGTATGCAGAAATCTGTAGTGGAATTGACCATGCATTTGGGAAACGTTACTTTAATCTGGTAATTCGCATGGAATTATTTTTAGAGATTCTTTCCATTTTTGAGGAAAAAGAGGATGAAGAAACTTTAAAGAAGAATGTAAAATCTGCAATCTACTATTATTCCTGTGATTATAGAGAAGATTTAAGCAGACAGGCAATGCGAAGAGTCATTGATCCAGAATGCTATGAAAGAGAAAAAGCAATTGTAATGGACAGTGACTTAAGTGATGTGGGCTATCTGTATCAGTATGGTCTTCATGTGACAGAAAATGAGATTAAGACAGCACTCCACTTAAACAGTCAGTCACAGGATAGAATTGAGGCTATGGCAAGAACCTATACAGAGGGCTTCCGCATCGGTTACGTTAATGGAAGATTAGACCTTAGTAAGAAAAAGGTTGTAAATATCCGTTATTTTCTTGGATTTGAACGTATGGTAAGAGAGGCTGTAAAACAATTCGAGGCAATGGGATTAAAGGCAACTCTTTATCCAAACACAACCTCTGCTAATAAGCAGTACGCTTATGACCATAGATTTGATAAGGCTCTTTATTATAATAAAACCTATGTAGACCGTCACATGGAAGGTGCAAGGCAGGAATTAGAGGAAAGAAAAGAACTTGCCGGTGTATATGGTGGTCCTGCAGTAATAGAGGTGTTTGGTGAAGTTCCATTTTCACCAGTTAGTAAGAAGGAAGCACTGAGCCTTTCTGAAAAGCAGCAGAAATTAGATATTGAACACCAGAGAGATTTCCAGCTTTTAGTAAAGAAATATATGAAAGCAGAAGAATACAGTTTTACAATTATTGCTTATCCAATTCCGGAAATCGGAGCAGACTATGAGGAAATCTTTGATGAAACCATTAAAGTAAATACTTTAGACATGGACCTTTACAAAGAGGTACAGCAGACAATCATTGATGCCTTGGATAAAGGGGAATATGTGACAATTAAGGGAAGAGGCAAGAACAAAACTGATATAAAGATTTGTTTACAGGAGCTTTCCAATCCGGAAAAGGAAACTCTATTTGAAAACTGCCTTGCAGATGTGAATATTCCGGTAGGAGAAGTGTTTACTTCTCCAAAATTAACAGGTACGGAAGGAATTCTTCATGTAACGGAGGTTTTCTTGCGAGAGTTTAAATATGTGGATTTAGAACTTACCTTTAAGGATGGTCAGATTGCAGAATATACCTGTAAAAACTTTGAAACAGAGGAAGAGAATAAGAAATATATCAAAGAAAACCTGATGTATCAGCGTGAAACCCTTCCAATTGGCGAATTTGCCATTGGAACCAATACAACAGCATATGTTATGGGTAAGAAATATAATATTTCCGACAGACTTCCAATTCTTATTGCAGAGAAAACAGGACCTCATTTTGCAGTAGGAGATACTTGTTTTTCTATGAGTGAGGATGTAAAGACTTATAATCCAAATGGCAAGGAAATGGTGGCTAAGGATAATGAAATTTCTATTTTGAGAAAAACAGAAATTGAAAAGGCATACTTTAGCTGTCATACAGATATTACGATTCCTTATAATGAATTGGATACTATTGTGGTTCATACAAAGGATGGCGAAGAAATTACAATTATTGACGGAGGCAGATTTGTTTTGGAGGGAACTGAAAGCTTAAACGAGCCTTTGGATGCATTTGAAGATTAAGGTTGAAAACCATATATGGAAATTTTCAACCTTGCAGGTTTTGTGCTGCGACAAAGCTTGAGTTAGGCTTGCAAAAACGGTCGCAGCATGGAGACAAAAGATGGAACAGAAGAAAGAAATAGATTTGCTTACAGGGGCGATTTTCCAGTTATTTATTCCGGCAGCTTATGCATTGATGAATACGTCACTTGGTTTAAATAGTATCTGGTGGGTTATATCCGTATCCAGTATCTTAAAGGGAATTGTTTTGACGGTTTGGTTTGTGATTGAACTTAGGAAATTATTAAAAAAAGAGAAACTGGCATAAAAAAGGGGCGCTATATAAAATAGCGCTCCTTTACTAATTCTACAGGCATTTCTTTTTTTGTCCATAGGCGAAAGGCTTCGGCACCTTGGTAAAGTAACATATACATGCCATTAAAGGTATCACAGCCTGCTTCCTTTGCCATGGTAAGCAGCTTGGTTTCTCTAGGGTTATAGATAACGTCTGCAACCACAAGATCTTTGTGTAAAAAGGAAGCATCTGGAATGATGCAGTTATCCGTATCCGGTGCCATTCCTACACTGGTTCCATTGATAAGAATGTAGCTGTCTTTTAGTTCTTCTTTTAAAAGTGTAAGGTCTGCAAGGCCATGAATATGGCAGTTACAGTGAGTCTTCTCATTTAAAGTTTCAATAATGCCTATTGCACGGTCATAGAACTTACCCGGACGGCTGAATACAACAATTTCAGAAGCATCGTCAAGGGCTGCCTGTACCAGGATGGAGGTAGAAGCACCACCTGCACCAAGAAGTACGATTTTCTTGTGAGTCAGGTCATGACCGGCTTCTTTGGCAGAGCGTAAAAATCCGATTCCATCTGTGGTATGTCCGGTTAAAATTCCGTTGTCATTGACTACCGTATTAACAGAGCCAGAAATCTTGGCAGCAGGAGATAAGTTATCACAAAGGTCTGCCATTTGGCTCTTGCATGGCATGGTTAAGTTCCAGCCTCTTGCACCGATATTTTTGAGGGTAGTTACGGTGTTTTCTAAAGTATCTGTATTTACATCAAAGGCAAGATAAGTATAGTCCAAATCCAGTGCATCAAAGGAAGCATTGTGCATGGAAGGAGATATGCTGTGTGAAACAGGTGTGCCAAGAAGGCAGATTAGCTTCGTATGTCCTGTGATTTCTTTTGCCATATAAGTTCTTAGTCCTTTCTATTAAGTCTTTCTTGAATGTGGTTTTTAGTTCCGTTTCGTCATTTGTAGTTCTTTCCTTGCAGATTACAATTCTATATATTTTCCAACGTATTTTCCTACAATTCCCTTCTTTTTGATAAGAAGCTCATCCCCTACTTTACTGCAAAGAGAAACAATATCACCTATTTCTACCGGAAGGTAATAGGTGGTGAAATCCGAACAGTATTCCTTACCCTTATAAAGATAAATAGAGGAATTAGAGATTAACAATTCTATGTCAGGATAAGGAAGATAACAAAGAGAGTTTTCCTCCCCTCTTTCCTTTACCTCTAATAAAGTGTTTGGAAAGGTAAGGGTAATCGGATTGTCTGTTCCCTCTTGGGCTTCCAGTATCTTTATCTTAGGAAGGTTATCGTAGTAACGATTTGTAATTGTTCCATTATGATCGAAAATTAAATAGTTAATCTGCTGCCAGCGTTTCATACTGTTGCCGCCGTCAATGCTGTAAACATTGGTTGCTTTATTGTAGTAAGGATTGATATCAATAATCGCCTCACGATAATTGCTGGTAGGCCAGTGTCCCACAATTACCGGTTTTTCAAAGGCAAAAGAAAGCTGTTTATCACCAAAGGATTTTGCAGTTAAGCAGTATTCTTTATCTTGTGTATATAAGTCAGCAGATTCTAATCCGGCATGAACAAAGGTTGCGATATTACTGTCGATAATATAAGGAAGATGACATAAAAAGGTAAGCTCTTCTTTGTAATTCTCTTGAATCATAGTTTTTAAGATAGCAATATCGTCCAATGTATCAAATGGTACTTGAAGTTCTTTTGCCATATCAATTAGAATGCTATCCTCTCTGGAATGAAGATACCAGTGTACATCTTCATTGGTCACTAGATTACCATACCATTCTTCAAAAATGATGTCATTATTCCCTGCAACAAGATAAATATTGCCTTGTTTTACCAGTTTTATTACCTCACGAAGTAATTCCAAGGAATGAGAGCCTTTTTCTAAGATATCCCCTACGATAACGAGTGCATCGCCAGTTGTAAAATTTAATTGTTTTAACAGACTGCGAAAGCCTTCACAGTCACCATGAATGTCGCTGATAGCAATTACTCGTTCATAAGAACTGAAATCAATGGATATGACAGGAGCGTAATTATTTGAAGTATTTAAATTATCCATTTGAATCCCTTCTTCCAATTGGATTTTAATAAATTTAAG
>CAZRLE010000137.1:0-5677 GCA_964600705.1 uncultured Lachnoclostridium sp.
AATATGGAAAATGCAATTGAGAACATCAATAAGATTCGTATGTCTTTGTCTATTTTAAAAGACTCACAGGCGGTATTTACCAATTTGGAAAAACTATATCTCTATCGTTATGTTTTTACAAAAGGTGTAGAAGCTGATTACAAAATTGATTTGGTGAATATGGAGCAGATTGAAGATAAAGACATCTGCCTTTATTTGGATAGAATGTTAAAGGATTTGGATAATGAAAAATATGCCAATATTACATTTTATCAAGATACTTTACTTTGGATTGGCAGGGAATATCAGAAGAGACATATTAAGTATGTGGAAATCAGCGATACAACATTAGTGAAAAAGGACATTTCTGCTGCCAGAATGTTAGAGCAGATTCACCAGATTCTTCCTTTTGTAAAAGAAGAAACAGGTGTTGATATCCGCTTTTTAGCAGCTATCAGACGAATTCCATTGACATTGGTAAAAGACAATATTACTTCCGGTAACTATTTGACAGAGGCAATTCAGGCATTAAAAGTTGTGTGTAAAGACCCATACGTTGTAGGAAGTGATTTTGTTGGCGAAGAAATCAATGATATTGCGGAACTGAAAGATGTCATTAAAGAAATTGTGACAAAGATAGCCAGTGAGGATAAGAACTGGACCATTCGTGTACATGCCGGTGAAAATGATTCTTTAAAGAGTAATATGTCAAAAACAATTCAGATTGTTGAGGAGTCTTTATTACCAGGACAAGGTTTCCCATATATGCGAATTGGACATGGTGTCTATTGTGCTAATTTGAAGAGCAAACAGGGAAAAGAGATGCTGGAGAAAATCAAAGAATATGGCATAGTTCTGGAATTCCAGGTGACAAGTAATGTTCGTTTGAATAACCTCATTGATTTAAAGAAGCATCCAATGAAAAAATATCTGGAGAGTAATATTTCCTGTGTTATGGGAACGGATGGCTACGGCTTATATGGAACAGACAGCATTGACGAGCAGATAGCACTGACTAATTTCTTAAAAATCTCTGATGAAGAGTTTGGCCAAATGCAGGCAGTTGAAAAAACAATTATTGAGCGTCAGACCTGTAATTTTATTGATAAGTCAAATGAACTTGCAAAGGTATTAAATAATCGAACCATTCAGCAATATTATATGGAAGAATTTCAGAAAGAATTTGACGATATCAGGGATGTGGAAGTTGTAATTCATAAACAGCCTTCTTACAAGGTATTCAAAAGCAAGGTGGCAGAATTACCTTGGGATAAATATCCAATCGTAATTGCCGGAGGCAGCTTTACAAGCAGTAATACCTCTCCAAGAGTCAGTGACAATGATAAAGCATTACTGCAGTCTTTATTAGATAATCTTAATCCGGACAAAGTATTTTTCGTGGTAGGCCATAAATTATCCGGTCATGAAAAATATATGGTGGAGAATAATAAGGACTTTGATATTTATAGTATTATTCCATCTTTAATGGATGAAAAACAGATTCGTAAACTCTCAAAAGCCAATATTAAGGGAATCCGTGTTTCAACAGAATCACAGGAGATGGGAATTTATAAATCCTTCAACTATGAAATCTTTGAAAGAAGAAACTGTGCATTATTTGCTTTTGACGGGAATTCAGCCATTGCCAATCTGGTGCAGGAAGCCCGTAATGGAAAAGGACGGGCAAGAATCTTTATTTATCCAAAGTCAGTAATGTTGAAAGCCAAGGCAGCATCACTGCAAGGATATGTAACAATTAATGCCACTGCAGAAGAAGTAATTCAGAAGATTTATGAAATAGAAGATAATATTGGGACAAGATTGTAGTATTGCGGTTAATAATCTGGATTTAACAAGGTGAACAAAGATGGAATATGTAAATTTAACAGAAGAAAACTTAGATAAAGTAGTTCATAATTATATTGATTATTACAATTCCTGTGAGGATGGTTGTTGGACGTATGAAAAAGCATACAAAAGAATTCATCAGGTGATGACGATTGAAGATGCGGAGTGTCTGGTTCAGTATGATATAAGAAACTGGGTTTTTATGCTGCTGGAAATTTAGCTATGATGGGAAAGCATTTTTTAATGAAAAGAGAAAGGGTGTTTTTATGGAGAATCATGAACTGGTATGTTACTGTGACAACGTAACAAAAGGTGAAATCATTGCAGCCATGGAGCAGGGAGCAAAGACACTTGCTGATATTAAGAAGATGACTGGTGCCTGCTGCAGTTGTAAATGTGCAGAAATGAATCCGAGCGGTAAGTGCTGTGCACAGGATATTGCTCTTGTAATGAAGGAGTACATAGTGAGTAAAAGTGAATAGGTAGAAGATAAATGGTTTTCTGAGAATTAGATTTATGCGTCAGAAAACCTTTTATTATTTATGTGGGTTTCCCAGGAATAACGGAAGGCACTATTCCTAAAGTAGGTGCTAAAATAAGCAGATATTTATTCGGTATCTGCTTGTTTTATTTGCATGGAATTATTCAAAACCTATTGTAAATAATTTTATTTCTTGTATAATAATCTTACTTATTGAAATGGAGGAGCGACTTCTGCTCGTCAGAGGTAATCTCTGCAAGCAGAGAGCATTTTTCTTCGAAAAACAAGGAGGTCGAGAGATGGAAAAAAAGAAGCTCATTGAATTCCGTAATATTGTGAAAAACTTTGACGGACAATTTGTTTTAAAAGGGATAAATCTTGATATTGATGAAAAGGAATTTGTAACGTTATTAGGTCCTAGTGGTTGTGGTAAGACAACGTTACTTCGAATTTTAGGAGGCTTTTTAGATGCTGATGAAGGAAAGGTTATTTTCGATGGGGAAGAAATCAGTGATAAGCCGCCTTATGAGAGAGAATTAAATACAGTATTCCAAAAGTATGCTCTTTTCCCACATTTAAGTGTATATGAGAACATTGCCTTTGGATTAAAAATAAAGAAAATGAGTCAAGACGTTATTGACCAGAAGGTTATGAAGATGCTTAAGTTAATCGGTCTGGAAGGATACGAGAATAAGAATGTAACCCTGCTTTCTGGTGGTCAGCAGCAGCGTATTGCCATTGCAAGAGCGTTGGTAAATGAGCCTAAGGTGCTTTTACTTGACGAGCCTTTGGCCGCACTTGACTTAAAGCTTCGTAAGGAAATGCAGTACGAATTAAAACGTATCCAGCAGGAAGTTGGAATTACCTTTATTTTCGTTACCCATGACCAGGAAGAAGCGCTGACTATGTCAGATAAGATTGTAGTATTAAAGGGTGGCGAAATTCAGCAGGTAGGTACTCCGGAAGAAATCTACAATGAGCCAGCCAACCGTTTCGTAGCGCAGTTTATTGGTGAAAGTAATATTTTATCCGGTGTTATGTTGGAAGACTACAAGGTTCGTTTTGATGATATTACCTTTGACTGTGTGGACTTTGGTTACAAAGAGAATGAAAAGGTAGATGTTGTAATCCGTCCGGAAGATATTGATATTGTAGATGTTAAAGATGGTAAAATGACAGGTGAAGTTCTTAGTGTACTCTTTAAGGGGATGCATTATGAAATCATTGTTGAAACGGTTCCGGGTACTACCGTTGCGGTTAATATTCACGTAATCCGTAACCATGATGTTACAAGTGAAGATGGTAAGGAAAAGATTAGTGCCAATGACTTCTATGTAGACTTAGAGGATGTAAAGGCATTAGATGATAAGGAAATCATTGCTCGTTCCAATGCACAGGCATGGGACCCTGAAACAGATGAATTTACTTCTATTGCAAAGATTGAGTGCAATCTGGAAGAAGAGATTGGAAGATATCCGGTTACCTTCTATACAGCAAAGGGTACTTCCATTGAACGTACTATTTTCGTTGTAAATCAGCCTTTTGTTAAGAATGAAAAGGCAAACGAAGCGATTATGGCGTTTAACTTCTTTAAGACAGTAGACGAGCTTAGAGAATCACAGGCTCTTGATACAGACCTGAAAACTTGGGCCAATGCACAGGGCTGGAAATTAAGTGATGAAAGCCAGAGCATTGACATTAGTGTAGATTATGACTTTGATCCGGAAGACATCAAAGAAGGGGTATATAAGGTTATATTCTCTACAACAGGTCGTGAGTTTAAGATTCATACAACAGATTACTCGGAAGTAGGTCAGGAGGTCGGTCTGACATTCTTCCCGGAAGATATTCATGTTATGTCTAAGGCGGTATTTTAAATGAAAAAGTTTTCACAGCTTGCTATTCCTTATATTGTATGGGCAGCACTTATGCTTATACTTCCTATGGCATTGGTTGCCATGTACTCCTTTATGGAGCCGGGGAATAGTATTATATCATTTTCACTTACCTTAGAACATTATGTCAGATTTTTTACCGACCCTGACTTTTTACTGGTTCTTTGGAATTCGATTGTGATAGCGTTAAAGACAACGATTATCTGCCTGTTAGTGGGCTATCCGATTGCATATTTTATTTCACGTTGTGATGAGAAAGCACAGAATCTTTGGGTATTGGCAATTACTATGCCAACCTGGATTAACATGCTTGTAAGAACATACGCATGGATTGGTCTTTTAAGTGAAGGTGGTCTGATTTATCAGTTATTTGCACTATTTGGATTTGAAGATGTGCAGTTGTTATATACAGAGGGAGCCGTGCTTCTTGGTATGGTATATAACTTCCTTCCATTTATGATATTGCAGATTAACACTTCTCTTTGTAAAATGGACCACTCTTTACTGGAAGCGGCAGCGGATCTTGGAGCCAATGGGACACAGACCTTTAGACGTGTTACTTTGCCTTTATCCTTGCCGGGCGTAATTAATGGTATTACATTGGTATTCTTACCGGCAGTAAGCTCCTTCTTTATTCCAAAGCTTCTTGGCGGAGGAAAATACTTCTTGGTAGGTAACCTGATTGAAAATCAGTTTATTACCGTAGGGGAATGGAACTTTGGTAGTGCCATTTCCATGATTATGGCTATTATTATGATGCTCATGATGATGGCTGTGCGTAAGGTTGAAAATAGAAATAGTGGTGGGAAGGAGGAATAAGCTGCATGAAAAAAGAGAAACGTATTCCGGGAAAGATTCTTATGGTACTGATGCTGTTATTCTTCTATCTGCCAATTCTGTATATGATTGTGTTTTCCTTTAATGAAGGGAAATCATTAACCAGCTTTACAGGATTTTCACTGCGTTGGTATCTGCATATGTTAGAGTCTAACAATATGATGGAAGCATTATATACCACTTTTGGAGTGGCGATTCTGGCAACGATTATTTCCACGGTTGCCGGAACCATTGCAGCAATCGGAATCAGTAAATCCAAGAAAATAGTCCGTGATGTTATGGAACAGGTGAATAACCTTCCAATGATGAATCCGGAAATTGTAACAGCCATTGGGTTTATGCTTTTATTTATTACGTTTAAGGTGGAAAAAGGATATATGACCATGTTACTTGCACATATTTCCTTTTGTATCCCTTATGTTATGCTTTCCGTTATGCCAAAGATTAAATCCTTAGATCCTAACCTTGCCAATGCAGCAATGGATTTAGGGGCAACACCTTGGCAGGCACTTACAAAAGTAATGGTACCTCAGATTATGCCGGGTATTATTTCAGGGGCACTGATTGCATTTAACATGTCCATTGATTACTTTATTATTTTCATCGGTTTTAACTACGTCAAACATAAAGGTATATG
>CAZRLE010000138.1:0-5593 GCA_964600705.1 uncultured Lachnoclostridium sp.
GTGGTGGTTTAGTAGGTTCTGTTGCATTAGGTGTAGTACCTGTATTATGTTTCGATAAAGATAACAATATTTTACCTGAAAGATTTACTTTATTAGCAATTATCTTCGGTATTCTTTGTGTTGTAAGTTATACTATCCTCTGTACATTTACAAAAGAACGTGTACGTGTAAGTGTTGCAGAAGGCGAAAAATTCGAATTTGCTAAAGTTTTGAAAGCAGTACTTAAGAACCGTCCACTTATTGGTGTAATGTTTGCAACAATCGGTTCCATGCTTACAGTTACCGGTTCCAGCCAGACATACAGCTACATTTACAAAGAAGTTTATCACAACACAGATATGATGACAATTTCTCTTGTAGCAGCAATTCCATTCATGGTTGTGGTATTCCCGCTTATTCCAAAGCTTGTAGCTAAGTATGGTAAACGTAACGTTATCTTACTTACAAGTGCAATCAGCTTTGCAGTATGTTTATTAAAAGTAGTAATTTACATTGATAATGTAATTCTTTTCACAGCGTTAAACATCGTTTCCATGATTGGTCAGACAGCATTTACAATGCTTATTTGGGCGCTTGTATCTGACTGTTTAGATTACAGTGAATGGAAAACAGGATTCCGTAGCGACGGAAGTATGTACAGTATGTATACATTCAGCCGTAAGATTGGTTCTACAATCGCATCTTCCGGTATCGCAGCAAGCCTTGGTCTTGTAGGATATGTTTCTGGTCAGAACGTAGTTCAGACTGCAGAAGCGGTAAAAGGTATTTATTATATCTGTAATATCATTCCATTACTTTGCTACTTATTCCAGCTCATCGGTATTGGTTTAATCTTTAACTTAGATAAGAAGAAAACTGATGAAATGTATGCAGCAATGCAGGCAAAGCGTGAAGCTCAGAACTAGTCAGTAATTACAATGGCAGTAAAATGGTATAATCGAAATTAAGGATGAAGAATATACCATTAGGAGATAAAGGTTGAAAAATCATATACGACAATTTTTCAACCCTGCAAGTTTTGGACTGTGCCAAAACTTGGAATATTAGGTGCTCCTTAGTAGTCGCAGCATGGAGAGAAAAGCATGAAAAAAATAGATTTACATATGCACATTATGACCACATTCGGCATTCCTAAAATTGGGAAAATGAATTTGTCCAGTCCAAAGAAAATGATTGCTCATATGGAAGAACTGGGGATTGGTAAAGCAGTGTTAATGTCTAGTGGAGAAAAGAAAATTCCATTTGGAAAGAACAGTGTCTGCCAGAAAATCTGTAAAAAGTATCCGGAACATTTTGCATGGATGTGTATGTTGGATGACGTAAACGAAGTAACTATCTATGACAGACTGGCAGAATATAAAAGTCAGGGTGCCATTGGAGTTGGTGAACTTACCATTAACAGACGTTTAGATGATTCTTTTTTACAGGCAGTATTTGCAGCAGCAGAAAAGCTTGAAATGCCGGTAACAGTCCATATGAGTCCGGAAGTGGGCTATAGCTATGGAGTTGTAGATGAACCGGGACTTCCTTTATTAGAAGACGTATTAAAGAAGTATCCAAAGCTCAAATTATTAGGTCATAGCCAGACCTTCTGGATTGAAATGAGTGCTGATGCACCGAAGGATAAGGAAGGTCGTAACAGCTGGGGACAGGGACCGATTGCAGAAGGCGGAAGAGTACCGGAGCTGTTTGAAAAATATGAAAATCTTTACGGAGATTTAAGTGCAAACAGTGCAGGACAGGCAATTATGAGAGATCCTGCTTATGGTTTACATTTTTTGGAAACCTATGCAGACCGTTTATTCTTTGCTACAGATATGGTGAATGCAGATATGGTATTTCCACTTGGTGCATGGTTAGATGAACAGGTGGAAAATGGCAAATTGAGCAGAGAAGCTTATGAGAAAATCTGCTGGAAAAATGCACAGCGTGTATTTGGATTATAATTGATAAAGTGCACAGATACGGTGGGAGTTGAAAGTGTATGATATATTTATCAATATTTTAAGAAAACGGAGGCTAACTATGCCAGATACAATTATGACAAAATGCGGTGAAATCCGTGGCACAACCTGCCAGTGGGAAGGCGTAAAGGCTTATAAGGGTATTCGCTACGCCACAGCAGGCAGATGGGAATATCCACAGCTTGTAACTCACTGGGATGGTGTGTATGAAGCAACAGAGTATGGTAACTGCAGTTACCAGCCAAGAGCTTTTTATAACGAAGAAGAAGTCATTGAAAAGGTATTCTATTATAATGAATTTCGTAAAGGTGCAACTTACACCTATGATGATGACTGCTTATTTTTAAATATCTGGGTGCCGGAGACAGCAACTCCAGACAGCGAACTTCCAGTTATTTTCTATATTCATGGTGGTGGCTATAAGGGTGGATGTGCACATGAAAAGCATTTTGACGGACCAGTATGGCCAACCAAAGGTGTGATTGCAGTAACCTGTAATTATCGTCTTGGACCTATGGGTTATCTGTGTCTGCCAGAATTAGAGGAAGAAGCCGGACATACTGGTAATTATGGTATGTACGACCAGATTGCAGCTCTTAAGTGGGTAAGAGATAATATTAAGGAATTTGGCGGTAATCCGGAAAATATCACAATTATGGGACAAAGCGCAGGGGCAATGAGCGTGTTAAACCTTTGTATCAGCCCATTGACAGACGGTATGTTTGCAAAAGCGGTTATGAACAGCGGTGGCGGTGTCCACAAGCTGATGAACAGTGAGGCAACAGCAAAAGACCGCTATGAATTCTGGGAGAAGGTTATGAAGGAAATGGGCTGCAGTAATGTGGCAGAGCTTCGTGGGGCGGAAGCTTCCAAGTTATTTGAAACTTACCAGAAAATCATAAAGTCGAATAAAAAGTATGGCATGATTGCTGCACCTTGTATTGATGGACATGCTTTAACAGAATCAGGGATGACTGCAGCAGGTAAAGGTGTACAGAAAAATATTCCATATATGATGGGTTCTACAAGCCATGATATTGTTCCACCATTTGTACAGAGTATGGCACAGGACTGGTGTATAAGACAGGATGAGCAGAAGAAACAGCCAAGCTATTGCTGGTATTTTGACCGCAGCTTGCCTGGAGATGAGAACGGCGCATGGCATTCCAGCGAGCTTTGGTATTTCTTTGGAACACTGAAAAATGGCTGGAGACCATTTAGCGAATATGATTATAAGTTAAGCGATATTATGGCAACAGCTCTTTGTAATTTTGCAAAGACAGGTAATCCAAACCATGACAGTCTCCCAGAATGGAAACCAACCACAAAATCCCAGAAACAGGTGATGATCTGGGGAGAAGAGTTGGCACATATGGGTAAACCAAGTAAACTCAAATTATGGAAAACTATGTTAACCAATAAGGCAGTTGGTGAGTAAATAACGAATGAATATAGAGTATTTTGAAGTAGAGTGCAGGCATCTGAGGAACCAGGTGTCTGTGCTTTTTTTGTGTTGTATATTGTATTTTAAAGAAAAATGCCGTATAATTTATTATAATCTAGATTATAATAATCACGATTATAATAAGCGAGGTGATTGGATGTTTATAGGACGTCAGGAAGAATTACAGTTTTTAGAGGAGAAATATCAAAGCAAAGAAGGACAGTTGATTGTCATTTATGGACGTAGAAGAATTGGAAAGACGGAAACAATTAAAAAATTTTGTGAAAACAAAAAACATATATTCTATACTTGTGTAGAATGTCCGGATGAACAGCAGTTAAAGGGATTTAGTTTAAGAATGCTGCAGACGGGAATGGAAGCTTCCAAATATATCAAAAGTTTTTCGGATTGGGAACAGGCGATAAAAAGTATTTTGGATGTGCCGGGTGAAGGAAAGAAGATATTGGTTATAGATGAATTTCCATATATGGTTCGTGGAAATGGTTCTATTCCATCTGTTTTACAAAAATTGTGGGATGAAACATTAAAAAACGAAAACATTATGATAATTCTTTGTGGTAGCGCAATGTCATTTATAGAAAAGGAAATTTTGGCAGAAAAGAATCCACTGTATGGGCGGGCAACAGGTATCTTTAAAATGACAGAAATGGATTTTTATGATGCGATACAATTTGTACCCAATTATAATGCAGAAGATAAAATTACAACTTACGCAATTCTAGGTGGAATTCCTCATTATTTAAAGCAGTTTGATGATAATGTTTCCTTGGAAGAGAATATTCGGAAAAAGATTCTGACAAAGGGAAGTATACTATATAGTGAAGTGGAATTTCTGTTAAGACAGGAATTAAGAGAAACCAGTATTTATAATATTGTTATCGAAGCAGTTGCATTGGGAAATACAAAGTTAAATGATATTTATGGAAAAACGCAACTCGAAAAAACAAAGTTAAGTGTATATCTTAAAAATCTCATGGATTTAGGAATTGTTAACAGGGAATTTTCTATGAGTGATGGTGTGAAAGAGCAAGCCAATGTGCAAAGAGGATTATATCGTATTACAGATAATTATTTTCGATTTTGGTATGCGTTTGTGTTTCCGAATATGTCTGAGTTGGAAACAGGTGATGTAAGAGGAATTTATGAGTATATGGTGAAGCCGCAGTTAGATAATTATACATCCTATATTTTTGAAGATGTTTGTAAGGAATATCTTCGGAAGAAAAACAGGAAAGATGAGTTGCCATTTTATTTTTCTAAAATTGGTCGATGGTGGAATAAAACAGACGAACTTGACATTATGGCAACGGATTATTCCAAAAAGAAATATATTCTTGGAGAATGTAAGTATAAAAATTCCGCATTTACAATATCTGATTTGAAGAGCATGCAAGGAAAATTTGTTCCAAGAGAGATGGAAAATGAAGTTTATTATTGGATATTTTCTAAAAGCGGATATAGCAAAGAAGTTGTAAATGCCGCGAAAGAGGAAAAATTAAATCTTATTACGATGGAAGATATCATACTGGGATAAATTGATTGGTCAGATACCGTCTGACCAATTTTCTATTACTCGATTGCTAAGACTCACTTCTATCTAATTTAAGAAATACTAATAAGACAAACAAAATTATTCTGTTATAATAATAAATATATTGGAAAAATGGTCACCAACGAAAAGGAGATATGATATATTATGGAAATGTTAGATATTCAGAAAGAACTTCAGGAAAATTCATATCCTGGCCGCGGAATCATCATCGGAAAAAGTGCAGATGGAACAAAGGCTGTAACTGCTTATTTTATTATGGGCAGAAGTGAAAACAGCCGTAACCGTATTTTTGTAGAAGATGGTGAAGGAATCCGTACACAGGCATTTAACCCTTCCAAACTTGTTGATCCAAGTCTTATTATTTATGCACCAGTGCGTGTACTTGGAAATAAGACAATCGTTACCAATGGAGATCAGACTGACACTATCTACGAAGGCATGGACAAACAGCTTACATTTGAGCAGTCTTTAAGAAGCAGAGAGTTTGAGCCAGATGCTCCTAACTATACACCTAGAATTTCAGGCATTATTCATATTGAAGCTGGAAAATACAACTATGCAATGTCTATTTTAAAGAGCAATAATGGTAATCCGGATGCCTGCAACCGCTAC
>CAZRLE010000139.1:0-5534 GCA_964600705.1 uncultured Lachnoclostridium sp.
TTAAATCTTCTACCGGGAAGAAACCTCTGTGTGCTAATGTAGCATAAAGACCAGGTGCTACATGACCTTTGGATAATACAAAACGGTCACGTTCTTCCATTTTAGGGTTCTTAGGATCCACGTTCATCTCTTCAAAGTAGAGATATGTGAAAATGTCTGCTGCCGAAAGTGAACCACCCGGATGACCGGATTTTGCACTATGAACAGCAGTTACAATACTTTTGCGAATCTCATTCGCAGTCTTCTGTAATTCATGCTTAACCATATAAATACCACCTTTATTCTTTGATATTAATTACATTTCCATCATTCTAATTATATAAAATTTACTAACAATTTACAAGAATTGTTTCACAACGATAGCACATATTTTTAACGATACCAGAATTCTTTCATATCCTGTTTCTGTACTACAGCTGGTTCGCTCTCACTGCTGTAACCCAATCCACGGATTAATCTGCCTTCTTTGTCATATTCATTGACACATCCGGCATCCGGAGTATTGATTACAACATGTCCACCATACTGAAATAAGCTTCCTTCTTTGGAATATGGAACATTAAAGCTGTCACTCAGCATGTAAATTGCAGCTTCTTCATCCACATAAAACTGATAGAACTTAGAAGCGGAAGCCTCTTTATTCTTTGTACCTACTCCCTCTACTTCTGACCAGTCTAAATCTTTTCTTGTAGCTGAATTTCCATAATTATGATTGAGCATTACAATATAATACTGTTCTGTAGCTGCATCCTTTACAACTTCCAAGCTACTCTGACCAAACTGGCTCTTAAACAACTTATCGCCTTCTTCAGAAACTGACTTTGCATAGAGAAGACTTTCATACGCTGTATCCTTCCATATTGTATCCTGCGAAAGAATATAATCAATCATTGGTCGTGCACTATTAAGACTGTTTATCTTAATAATACTAGACAATTCCTTCGAACTCACTACCACACTGTCACCATTTATCATAGCAATGGAATTGAGGTTCAGCCAGTTAAGCTTATCTGCACTTCCTTTGGAAGCTTTCTTCTTCATTTTCGGAAGGAGATTTGCAAAATCCACCACTTCTTCCTGCTTGCCGCTTCCCACATTAATGGATACAATTCTGTCTGCAACCGTATCTGCCCTGTCATAAGAAGCTATTACAAATAAATTACCGTAACCATCATAAGCAAAGTCACCTGCAATCTTATAATCATTCATTGTATAGATTGCTTGTACCTGCCCTACTTCGTCCACTGCTGCAAATGCATTTTTGCTGTAGTTATATACCATCTGTTTATTAATAAACTCCATGTTCACAGCATTGGAGTTCACCATTGGAATAAGTCCTCTGAGCACACCGGAATTATCATAAAGTCCAATGTCATCCCCCATGAATACATAAAGTCCCGTAGCAAGCTTTTCACTGCTCTTTCCTTCGATGCCGGAAAGTCTTGTCTGCATTCCACTTTCTGAAATCGTTGGCTTAATGCTGTAGACTACCTGCTTCTCCATCTCTCCCTTCTGGTTATAAAGAGAAATCAAAATGTAATTCTTTACTCCCGGTACCAGACCAGTAATCTGATATTCATGTTCCTTCAGATATTCACCCTTACTGCTGTAAAGACTTCTTGTGAAATCTGGTATATCCTTGTCCTCTACATGGATTGTATACTTAACAGAACATGCTGTTGATGTCTTAAAGTACATATATAAAGACAATTCATTGGTTCCAAATGGGTTATATGCCCACAGCGGAGTATCTATGGAACATGTATTTTTCTTTTTGATATACTCAAGCTCTTCACGAACCTTCGCAGATTTTTTAACATTATAGACTTCTTTTGTATCTTTAAAAGAAAATGTAGTTACATTCTTGTTCTTTCCTTTTATCTTTAAATCATAAACTTCTACACTACTTAGGTCCACTTTGGTAGAGCCATAGAGGTTCATATCCATTTCTTCTTCTGTTTTGGCTTTTTCTGCTTTTTTATTATCAAAATATAACTTTCCAAGAAGCACGCCTATACCGCCTGTCAGAACCAACATTATCAAACTTGTAATTAACGCTGTTTTTATGTAACTTTTCATGTCTGCCTCCATGCCTAATCATGTATTTTTATCTTATTTATCATAAATGTGAAATCACACAATCACCCTTAGTATAAATTTAATACAAAATACATCAAAAAGCAACCTTTAGATTGGAAATCGCACGATTTTATCTCCGATTTTCTCTGCCTGATTTAAATTATGGGTCACAAGTACTATGGTCATATCGGACTTTAACCCCAGCAGAAGTTTATCTATCTTTTCTGCTGTCTCTGGGTCCAGTGCAGAAGTCGGTTCATCAAGAAGCAGTACCTCCGGTTCTACCGCTAATGCTCTGGCCATACAAAGGCGCTGTTTCTGTCCTCCGGACAGCCTGTCTGCCGGTTCATAAAGCCGTTCTTTCACCTCCTCCCAAAGCTGCGCCTGTGTAAGACTCTTCTCTGCTATTTTATCCAGTTCCTTTTTCTTTCGAAGTCCATGCATTCTGACTCCATATACCACATTTTCATAGATACTCATCGAAAACGGGGAAGGCTGTTGAAATATCATTCCCACCCGTTTTCTGAGTATTTCTTTATTCACTTTGGGATGATAAATATCCTCACCATCTAACAATACCTTCCCCTTTATCACTACCGGAAATTCTTCCTCATTCATGCGGTTTAAGCATTTTAAAAACGTGGATTTTCCACATCCTGAGGGACCGGTTAATACTGTAATCTTCTTTTCTTCCATAGAAAGGCTTACATCTTTTAATAATATTTTATTCTGGCTCTGTACCCATAATCCTTTCGTCTCCAGCTTTGTTCCCACAGCTTCTTTCCCCTTTTCAATATCTTTGTTTTTCCTTTATATACTGCTGTAACAAATGCAGAATAAACACCAGTCCCAAAAGTATGAGTGCCGTTCCACTTGCTTCCTTTAATCTTCCTTTTCCGATAAACATATAGATTCCCACTGCAAGGCTTCCTTTACTCCCTGCTGTAAACAAAAGTGCAGCCGCTTCTCCCAAAACTTTTCCTGCCGATAGAGTAACACCAGACCAAATCCCGTTTACAGCTTCCGGAAGTAATATGCTCCATACCATCTGCCACTTTCCTGCTCCCAATGCCAGTGCCCCCAGCCGATACTCACTTGGTACCGCTAACAATGCCTCCTGTGTATTTGTTATCATAATTGGAAGTATCATAATTGTTAATGTCAGGGCACCATTTAAAATACTGTACCCAAGATTCATAATTTCTCCAAAAAATACCATTCCAAACATTCCAAACACAATAGAAGGTATTCCACTCAGTACCTCAATTGCAATGCAGATAGCTTGTTTCACTTTTTCCCGTTTCACATATTCACACAGATACACAGCCGTCATAACTCCTATACAGCCTGTAAGAGACAAGGTCAGAATAAGAATACTTACTGTGTTCCATAGATATTCCCTAATTCCACTTTTCCCTTCCAATACACTGGTTTTATCCAAAAGAAATTCTATTCCCAAAACAGAAAGCCCATTTTTTAATAACCAGAAGAAAATGCCCGCTGCCAGAATTATACTAAGCATACTAATTCCCAAAAGAACTCCTGTTATGAGCCTTTCCATATTACTTCTTATTTTTTTCTTTTTCAGCCAGTTCATGTACACCTCCCACCAATACTAAAATTAATATGTAAAGAATCAAACCAACAGAAAATAACGCTTCTCTATGAATACCTTTCGCATACCCCATTTCACTTACTAAGGCAGTGGTCATAAAACGTACAGAAGAAAAAAGCTCCGGTCTGTTAACCACTCCCCCTGCCACCAGACTGACAACCATAGTTTCTCCCAGTACTCTTCCCATTCCAAGAATTCCTACTGTTATCAACCTCCTCTTAGCATCTTCCAAAACCACGCTGAAAACTGCCTGCAATTTGGACGCACCAAGTGCCATTGCCTCCAGTTTCCGTGCTTTTGGCACTGCTTTTATTGCTGCAGCAGATGTTATTGTAACCGTTGGCAGCATCATTACAGCAAGTACCAAAATAGCCGCCAATAAATTCGAGCCTCCGCTAAAAATATGCTTCCCCGGTAACTCTTCAAACCAAAGCTTTTCAAAGTCATAAATCATGGGAGTCACCATTGTCAAACCTGCCAGACCATATATAATTGATGGCATTCCAGCCATCAGTTCTATGACCGCCCCCATAATATCTGATAACCATTCTGGTGCAATTTCTATCCAATAAATAGCTGTCAGCACTCCAATTGGCATGGTGAGTGCCATTGCTCCCAAACTTCCCAAAACAGATGTACCTATCATGTAACTGATTCCAAAAGAGGGATTCTCTGACACCGGCTCCCATCTACTCCTCAAAAGCATTTCCTCCACACCATACTTCTTAAAAAAAGGAATGCCTTTATAAAACATGTACCATGTAATTGCTCCTACAATAAGTACAACAAGCAATCCCATTCCTTTGATGAGACACGCCATAAGAATCTCGCTATTTCGTGTCTTTTGCCGCAGCCCCAACTCCTGCCTTTTCAAATATTATTTCCCCCTGTTTACATTCCAGCAATTCAAATATTTTATTTACTGCTTCACTCTGGCAACTTTTCTCTCCATACGTTGCCAGAATAAATGGTCTTACCAGAAAATACTTTCCATTTCCAATAGACTTTGTATCTGGTTTTATACTTTCTATTGCAAGTATTTTAACTTTATCTGCCTCCTCTTTTACTGATTCCAGTGAAACATACCCTATGGCACCTCTTAACAGCCCTACTTTTATTTTCACTACACCGATACTGTCACACTCACCGGAAGGAAGGGTTCTTCCCTTTATAGAAAGCAGTTCCTCAAATGCATCCCTTGTACCAGAGCCCTGCTCCCTTCCAATGACTACAATCGGCTCATCTATTCCTCCAAGTTCTCTCCAGTTCTTTATTTTGCCGGTAAATATATCTGATAGTTCCTCCTTTGACAGATTCTCTATGGTATTTTCTGCATTTACAATGACTACAATTCCATCATAAGCTGCAATATATTCTTCTATTCCCCGCTTCTTCTCTTCTTTTGTCACATACCTTGACACCAACGCTACCTGCGCCTTTCCCTTTAACAAAGCTTCTATTCCTGCACTTGAACCTATAAATTCTGGCTTTACCGTCACCCCTGTTTCCTCTTCCATTACTTCAGCAATTGCCTCTGCAAATGTTTCCATTGCTACCGAACCTGCCATAATTACACTTTTTTCTCTTCTACCAGGTGTCAATGCCTGAAATCCTATCCACATTCCTGCCAAAATCAAAAAAGCAACTGCCACCTCTTTCTTTTCCAAACCGTTCATGTTATACTCTTAGATGTATTTTTACAAATATATGCAATCGGAGGACAAATATGAAGGATTTCAAAACACCTTTTGAAGAAATAAAGAAACTGGTAGAAAAACAGAATTATGATGATGCAGCTGACCTTTTAGAACCATTTATGGAAGAACTGGAAGCTGCCTAT
>CAZRLE010000140.1:0-5490 GCA_964600705.1 uncultured Lachnoclostridium sp.
ACAACAATTTGTTCGAATACATATGGTGTTTCCATATCACCGGATGGTTCAAATTCAATATGAACGTCACCATACTGACCATGTCCACCAGACTGTTTCTTATGTTTACCCTGAACTTTAACTTTCTTACGGATTGTTTCTCTGAATGCTACTTTTGGCTTGCTAAGTTCAATATCCACCTTATATCTCTGAGCTAACTTAGATACAACAACTTCTAACTGCTGTTCGCCGATACCATATAATAATGTCTGACGATTTTCTGCATCGTTTACAACCTTAAGTGTTCTATCTTCATCCATCATCTTAGCGAGAGCCTGAGATACCTTGTCATCATCACCTTTATTCTTTGTCTTAAATCTCATATATGTATATGGTTTAGAAATCTTTAATGAATCATACTGAACAGGACAAGCCTTTGTTGCCAACGTATCACCTGTAGCTGTATCAGAAAGCTTTGCAATAGCACCGATATCACCAGCATATAATTCTTTTACTTCAATCTGTTCTTTACCTCTTAATACATAAAGTCTGGAAAGCTTTTCTTCTGTATCAGTTCTTGTATTAAGTACAACAGAGTCTGCTTTTAATACACCTGAACAAACTTTAACTAAAGAGAACTTACCAATAAATGGGTCAGCAATTGTCTTAAATACTCTTACTGTTAACTCTTTGTTTGCATCATAATCTGCTGAGAATACTTTGTTATCTTTTGTATTCATACCAGCGATAACTCCCTTATTAGGTGATGGGAAGTATTTTTCAATCGCTTCTAATAACATGCTAGTTCCCTGTGCATGAAGACCGGAACCCATAAGTACAGGAACGATACTTGCATCAGAGACACTAGTTTTAAGAGCTGTGGACATTTCTACAGGAGTAAAGTCTTCGCCTGAGAAATACTTATCCATTAATTCTTCACTTGTTTCTGCAACTGCTTCTAATAAGGATTCTCTATAACGTTTAAGATATTCCTGAGAGTAATCCGGAACATCACATTCTACATATTCACTATTCGTTGTAAATCTTCTACCTTTTTGTTTTGCTACGTTAACGTAACCAACGAACTTTTCATTTTCACGGATTGGTAAATGGAATGGAGCGATTCTCTTTCCATATAATTCTTCTAATTTTTCAACTACTTCACGGAAGCTTGCATTGTCATCATCCATATCTGTTACAAAGAACATTCTTGGAAGTTTGAATTTTTCACATAATTCCCATGCTTTGATAGTACCAACTTCAACACCTGCTTTTGCAGAAACGACGATAACGGCTGCATCCGCTGCATGAAGTGCTTCTTCTACTTCACCTACAAAGTCAAAGTATCCAGGTGTATCTAAGAAGTTAATCTTAGTATCTTCCCAAAGGATTGGTACTACAGATGTGCTAATAGAAAATGTTCTCTTGTTTTCTTCTTTATCGTAATCACTAATTGTGTTACCTTCTTCTACTTTCCCCATTCTAGAAATAATGCCTGTTGTATACGCCATGGCTTCAACTAATGTAGTCTTGCCACAGCCCCCATGTCCTAACAGGGCTACGTTTCTAATCTTCTCATACTTAAATGTCTCCATAATAAGTTCCTCCAATACATGTTATTCGGTCCAATTACCAAGGCAATTGTCTGAACCATAAGCATATTCTACTAATTTTTTTCTAAATAATCAACCCTTTTATTTAAATTTGACAATATTTTTCTGAAAATTTGAATATTTTTTCTATCTTCTTGTATGCAAGCTCCTGTTTTCACCGAATTTTAAACCAAAAACACCTACGATTTTTATTTACTTTCACACTTTAAAGCATCATATCATTGACAGTTACATTTTACTATGTTACACTTTGTAAGGTATGAAAATAGAAGGCAAAATCGTTTTTTCTTAACCCTTTAGAAACCATTTTGCTATTCAAAACAGATTGACTGAAAGGATTTTGACTATGATTATCGTAATGAAACCGGGTGCGAAAGAGGAATCCATCCGCAGAGTATTAAACTTAATCGAAGCAAATCACTTAGAAGCCCATCTTTCCAATGGTAAAGAAGTTACCATTATCGGCGTTGTAGGTGACAAAACTAAGATTTCCCAGCGAAATTTAGAAATTTTCGAAGATGTAGATAAAATTGTAGAAGTTACAGAAAGCTATAAGCTTGCCAACAAAAAGTTCCATCCTGAACCTTCTGTTATTAAGGTCGGTAACACTTCCATCGGGGGTGATGAGCTGGTTATTATGTCCGGCCCTTGTGCCGTTGAAAGTCCTGAACAGGTTATGGAGACTGCCATTGCCATCAAAAAAAGTGGTGCACAGATTCTCCGTGGCGGTGCATACAAGCCAAGAACTTCCCCTTACTCCTTCCAAGGCTTAGAAGAAGACGGTCTTAAGATGATGAAAGAAGCCAAAGATGAAACTGGTCTTTCCATTGTATGCGAAGTAACCAGTCTTTCTGCAATTGAATCTGCTGCAAAATATGTAGATATGCTCCAGATTGGTGCCAGAAATATGCAGAACTTTTATTTATTAAAAGAAGCCGGCAAAACTGGTCTTCCTATCCTCTTGAAGAGAGGACTTTCTGCTACTTATGAAGAATGGCTTAATGCTTCTGAGTATATTATGGCGGAGGGTAACCCTAACGTTGTATTATGCGAAAGAGGTATCCGTACCTTCGAATCAGGCACCCGTAATACTTTAGATATCAGTGCAATTCCTGTTATCAAATCAAGAAGCCACCTTCCAATTATTGTAGACCCAAGTCATGCTTCTGGTGTACGTAACTATGTTGCACCACTGGCAAAAGCTGCTGTTGCAGCCGGTGCAGACGGACTTATGATTGAAACACATCCAAATCCTGCAACCGCTCTTTCCGACGGACCACAGTCCTTAACCTTTGAGCAGTTTGACATTCTTTGCAAGGAGCTTAGACCACTTGCAGAGCTTATGGGCAAGAAATTCTAATTGGATAATCTTTCTGCCATTTATAGCAAAGATATTTTAATGGAGGCACTTATGATAAGTGAACTTATTACCAATCAAACCTTTGGTTTTATCGGTTTTGGACTGATTGGCGGCTCTATGGCCAAAATTCTCCGCGAAAACCATAAGGATATTTCATTGATAGCATATAATTATTATGGAGATAAGGCAAATCCATCCTTGGAACTGGCATTATCGGATGGCGTACTAAATCATATTTCTACTGACCTGAAAGATTTTAGTAGGTGTGATGTGATTTTTCTGTGTGCTCCGGTTCTTTCTAATATCGTCTATTTACAGGAATTAAAGGATATTATTAAACCAAATTGTATTCTTACGGATGTTGGCAGTGTAAAAGGAAATATTTATGATGCCATTGTAGAACTTGGTTTAGAAAAGCATTTTATTGGTGGTCACCCAATGGCAGGTTCCGAAAAGACAGGCTATGAAAGTGCCAACCTTCGTCTTTTTGAAAATGCGTATTACGTACTGACTCCATCCGATAAGATTTCTCAGACCGCTGTTACTTTTATGGAAAAACTGGTAACTGAGCTGGCTGCTCTTCCTGTTATCCTTGACAGCAAGAACCATGATGATATGGTGGCAGCTATCAGCCACGTTCCACATATTATCGCTTCCAGTCTTGTAAATATGGTTCGTGAGAATGACGATGAACACGGCAGTATGATTTCTCTTGCAGCCGGCGGTTTTAAGGATATTACCCGTATCGCTTCTTCTTCCCCTGTTATGTGGCAGAATATCTGCTTAACTAACAAAGAAAGTATCAAGAAGTTTTTGAACCATTACAAAGCTTCCATTGATGAAATCTATTCCTATATTGATAACAGTGATGAAGCAAAGCTTTATGAGTTTTTTGAAAATGCCAAAGATTACCGTGATTCTATTCCACAGAAATCCTCCGGTATCATTGGTAAGGTATTTGAACTTTATCTGGATATTATTGATGAAGCCGGTGCCATTGCTTCCATTGCCACACTTCTTGCAAGTAATGGAATCAGTATTAAAAACATCGGTATCATCCATAACCGTGAATTTGAAGATGGAGTTCTTCGTATTGAATTTTACGAAGAAGAAGCCGTTGCAAAAGCCGTTGGACTATTTGAACGACATCACTATCAGATTTATCAACGCTAAATAAAACTCTAACAATACTCTCTGTCTATACAGGGAGTATTTGCACATGATAAAGAAAGAAGGAATTTACCATGAAATTTGCAAAAGTTTCCTCCCTTCGAGGCGAAATAAGTGTTCCCGGAGATAAATCCATCTCCCACCGCGCCATTATGCTTGGCTCTTTAGCAAAGGGAACAACTGAAGTTACTAACTTTTTACAGGGTGCGGACTGCCTTTCCACCATCAGCTGTTTCCGCAAAATGGGCGTTTCTATTGATAATCTGGGCAATCGGGTTATCATTAAAGGAAATGGACTCCATGGACTGAAATGCCCTACAGATGTATTAGATACGGGAAACAGTGGGACAACCACCCGTCTGATGTCTGGTATTTTAGCAGGTCAGAACTTTACCGTTACCGTAAATGGAGATGCTTCCATTCAAAAAAGACCGATGGGACGTATCATCAATCCCCTTTCCCAGATGGGTGCTAAAATTACCAGCTTAAAAGGTAATGGTTGTGCGCCTCTCCAAATTGAAGGAGCACCACTTAAAGGCATTGATTATCTTTCTCCTGTTGCTTCTGCTCAGGTAAAATCAGCCATTTTATTTGCAGGGCTTTATGCAGAAGGACAAACTTCCGTTACAGAACCTGCTCTTTCCAGAAATCATTCCGAGCTTATGCTCCGTTATTTTGGTGTACCGGTAACAAGCGAAGGCACTACTGCTACTATCTCTCCTGCCAGTGAATTATTGGGACAAAAGGTAGAAGTACCTGGTGATATCTCCTCTGCCGCATACTTTATGGCAGCAGGGCTTATGATACCAAATTCTTCTATTACCATTAAAAATGTAGGCACTAACCCTACGAGAGATGGTATGATTCAGGTCTGCAGGCAAATGGGTGGAGATATTGTCTTAGAAAACGAACGTATGGTAAGCGGTGAACCGGTTGCAGATATTACAGTCAAAACTTCTTCCCTAAAGGGAATTACCATTGGCGGCGACTTAATCCCAACCTTAATCGACGAAATACCTATGATTGCAGTTCTTGCCTGCTTTGCAGAAGGTGACACCATTATTAAAGATGCACAGGAATTAAAGGTGAAAGAATCCAATCGAATTGATGTTATGGTGAATAATCTTTCCAAAATGGGTGCTGATATTGAGGCAACTGATGACGGTATGATTATCCACGGCGGCAAGCCACTTCATGGAGCCTTTATCGAAACCCATGATGACCACCGAATTGCCATGTCCTTTGCCATCGCAAGCCTTGGGGCAGATGGTGAAACTACCATTGACCATCCAGATTGTGTAACTATTTCCTATCCAAACTTCTATAAAGACTTAGAAGGACTTGTTTCATAAACAAGTCCTTCTTTTA
>CAZRLE010000141.1:0-5489 GCA_964600705.1 uncultured Lachnoclostridium sp.
CCCCCCTCTTTTCATCCAGTTATTATTTGGTATAAGTATTATTTAAGTGCATACCTCTGCATATTTTCACTCTATTTTACTATTTTATATAAAGTTCCCAATAAAGCTTCTTCTATGTATTGGACATGGACCAATTTCTTTAATTGCCGCAATATGGGCAGCAGAACCATATCCTTTATTGCTTGCAAATCCATACCCTGGATACAATTTATCATATTCAGCCATCATTCTGTCCCTTGTTACCTTGGCAATAATGCTTGCTGCTGCAATGGACACACTCTTAGCATCGCCTTTAATAATATTCACCTGCTTTAAGTCAACTCCAGGAATGGTTACTGCATCATTTAACAATACAGAAGGCTTCACGGAAAGCTGACTAAGTGCAGTTCGCATTGCTTCATAATCTGCCTGTAAAATGTTAATTTCATCAATCAATGCCGGAGAAGCTACGCCAACACCTACTGCAATTGCCTTTTCCATAATCTCATCGTAAAGCATCTCACGTTTCTTTTCGCTAAGCTGTTTGGAATCATTAAGATACAGGATATCACAATCCTCCGGCAAAATAACAGCGCCAGCTACAACCGGTCCTGCCAAAGGTCCTCTCCCTGCTTCATCAATCCCACAGACATAACCCAAATGGCGGTATTCACGTTCAAACTGCTTCATAATCTCTAAGCGTGCAAGCTCTGCCTGCAGCTTTTCTTCTTCTTTTTGGAACTTAGCAACTAATTTCTGTACGCCACTTCTTTCGTCCTGACGATAAATCTCCAACAATTCTTTTCTGCTATTATTATCGGCTGCTTCCAGCTTTGCCTTAATCTCTGCAATTTTTTCACTCATTTTTTCCCTCCCGGTTACGACCGTCTGTCATATACAGACTGACTTTTCCATACCTGTCTAATCTGACCTCATTATTCAAATATCTTAACTCTGTCCTTTGGATACAGAACCATCCACGCTCTTCCTACAATATAATTCTTTGAAATAGCCCCAACAGATGGTTCTCTGCTGTCTACGCTGTGGTTACGATTATCCCCCAGTACAAAATACTGGTCCTTTCCTAATGTTACAGGAAGCTCCATGGTATAATCTTCATCTATTGGCTCTTTCCCGTAATTTTCAACTAAAAGCATGTTGTTGACATATATTTTCCCATCTATAATCTGTACCGTTTCACCAGGAAGCCCAATGATACGCTTCACATAGTAAATGCCAATTTTCTGTGGAAATACAACGATTTCAAATCGTTCCGGTTCCCGGAAACGATAGCTCATTTTATCAATAATCAGTTTATCTCCATTCTCCAATGCAGGTTCCATGGAAATTCCATCTACCTGCGTATGCCAGATACAATAATTGGTTATAAAACTGGAAATACCATACGCCAGAAGCACAATTAGAACCAGACTGCCTAATGTGCTCCAAATCTTTGAAAAAATGGATACATCTGCGCTGCCTGATTCTCCTTCGCCTGCAACATTATTATATTTAAAAGAGTCAGTCGTCCTAGTTGCCATAGAATAACTGCCATAATGAGACTTCTTTTTCAAAAAGTCCTTATAAGCATTCTTTTCACGAGTTCCACGATAATAAATATCAATATCATGACAGAACTCAAGACTGTCATTAATTTCTTCCTCGTTATACATGCTGACTCACCCCGTTTTCTTTACACTATCTGTTAAAATGGCCATAAGCGAAAAGCAAATTTTCCAATAATCATGCTTTCCTTAATTGCACCAACCTGTGGCTGGCGGCTATCTATACTCAAATTCCGGTTATCTCCCAGAACAAAATATTCATCTTCTCCTAATGTATATGGATAAAGTGCAATTCCTTCACTGCCTTCCTCCATCGCTTCTTTCCCAAATTCTTCTGCTAAAATCTCACCATCAATATAGATATGGTCTCCTGCAATCTGTATTGTTTCTCCTGGCATACCAATGACACGTTTGATATAGAGTACATTTTCTTCTCCCTCTTGAAAAGGAAATACGACAACATCAAAGCGCTTTGGTGACGTAAAACGATAAGACAGTTTATCAATAAATAAACTGTCCCCTTCCATAAAGGTATTTTCCATAGAACGCCCGATTACCTTCGTGCCCTGTCCTATATAATTCACAACACAGATTGCCAGTACAAAAAGAAGAACAAAGGAAATTACCTGACTTAACCAGTCTTTAACTCCTGTCATCTTATTCTCTAAGACTTCCTTCATTCTCTTCCTCGCCTTCTTTTGTTTCACTTACTGGAAATTCTAATGTGATTTTACCAATTCTGCCGTCTTTAAAATCATCCATGATGATTCCTGCCGCTTTGTCAAAATCAAGTTCATTTCCTTTCTGAAGGCAGCCACGTTTCTTGGCTATATTTTCTAACATTTTTACGGCATCATCGGAACTTTCTACCCCGTAAAATTTTTCCAACATTCCATTATAATTTTCATTCATAAATTTGATGAGTTCTAATGAAAGGTCCAAAATATTCAAAATTTCTTCTTTAATCGAACCGATAAAAGCAAGTCTTAAACCAACTAACTGGTCCTCAAATTTAGGCCATAAAATACCCGGTGTATCTAACAGTTCTACGTTCTTATTCAGACGAATCCACTGTTTACCTTTTGTTACGCCTGGCTTATTGCCTGTTTTAGTACATGCCTTTCCTGCAAAACTATTAATAAATGTAGACTTACCTACATTAGGAATCCCTACAATCATAGCTCTTACAGGACGATTGATAATACCTCTTTTACGGTCTCTCTCAATCTTTTCTTTACAGGCCTGCTGAATTACTTCATGAACAGCCTTTACACCATTGCCATTTCTGGAATTAACAAGGGCAACAAAATATCCCTGTTTCTCATAGTATGCCTTCCACTGGCTTGTTCTTTCCTGGCTGGCAAGGTCACATTTATTCAACAAAATAATTCTTGCCTTGTTCTTAGCAAGGTCATCAATGTCAGGGTTCTTACTGCTATATGGAACTCTGGCATCTACCAGCTCAATTACTACATCTATCAGCTTAATATCTTCCTGCATGGCACGTTTTGCCTTGGTCATATGACCTGGGTACCACTGAAAATTCATAGTCTTTCTCCTTATCTGTCTTTTAATTAGCCTCTGATTCTTCTGCCTGATTCAGTAAATGCACAAAATTAAATGAATTCAGACGAAGCCATGCCTTACCTACAATGGAATCTTTTGTAATATTACCTACATTGCCAAAACGACTGTCTTCACTTCCGTTTCGGTTGTCTCCTAGTACAAAATATTCATCTTCTCCCAATGTAACCGGCTCTTTTGCAAGCCCGGCGCTTGCCATCTTCTCAACAAGAATCTCTTCTTTTAGTTCATTACCATCTATATAAACCTTCCCATCCATAATCTGTACTGTTTCACCCGGCAGACCCACTACCCGGCGGATGGTATAGTAATTATACTCTTTCCCACTATTCTTAAATACAATTATATCAAAACGCTTTGGTGACGTAAAGCGATAAACCATCTTATTTATAATCAATTTATCTCCATTAACCAGTGTTTGCTCCATGGAAGTTCCAACTACCGTTGTCTTCTCCACGCCATAAGAAGTTGTCAGATAAGCAAGAAAGATAACAAGAATAATCTCTACTGCCCAGATTATTACCTCTCTTTTCAACTGCTCCTGTGTCATTGCTTCCTGATTCACACTACGAAAATCAATGGTTTTAGTTCTTCTTCGTCTTCTTCTGCGGTTCGCCATTTGTAACCTCCGTACTTTCTCCAATTGCTTAGGCTTACGCCTTCCCAATTACGCAAACGAACAGCTCGATGTATAGCCTCTCGCTGTTCTTACGTCCTGCAAATGAATTCTTATGCAAGCATAAATTCGCTTGCAAGACTATTGCTACAAAAAAGAGCCAAAGAACAGGCTATGTAATTTGGCTCTTAATCGTCTCATTATTATCTTACTAATTCTTTAACCTTAGCAGCTTTACCAACTCTCTGACGTAAGTAGTTAAGTTTAGCACGTCTTACTTTACCGCGTCTTACTACTTCAATCTTTTCTACGATTGGGCTGTGTAATGGCCAAGTTTTTTCAACGCCGATTCCGTTAGATACTTTTCTTACTGTGAAAGTTTCTCTAGCGCCACCGTTCTGTCTCTTAAGAACTGTACCTTCGAAAATCTGTGTTCTTTCACGGTTACCTTCTTTTACTTTAGCGTATACTCTTACAGTATCACCTACGTTGAATTCTGCGATTTCGCTCTTTAACTGAGCAGCTTCAATATTTTTAATAATATCGTTCATTTGTGTGACCTCCTTCAAATATTTGATGTTCTTAATACTTTTCAATGCTTTTGCATACCGTAGCAGAGGAACACCTTATCTCACAACTTCATTAAGATAACATATTTAGCTTATAATTGCAAGTGCTTTTTCTCTTTTTCGGTAAGATTTGCCTTTTTCAACAAATCAGGACGTCTTTCGAGGGTTCTTTCTATTGATTTTTGCCTTCTCCACTCTTCAATCTTCTTATGATTGCCGGATAAAAGTACCTCTGGTACCTTTTTACCACGCCACTCTTCCGGTCTGCTATACTGAGGATATTCTAATAAATTATCCTGAAAAGACTCTGTTTCTGCAGACACATCGTTATTAAGAACTCCTGGTACTAATCTGGAAATGGCATCCATCATAACCATGGCAGGCAATTCGCCTCCAGTAAGTACATAATCACCAATTGATACATTATCTGTAACGATTTCTTCTAACACTCTTTCATCAATTCCTTCGTAATGACCACATAAGAAAATCAACTCTTCTTCTTTGGCAAATTCTTCCGCTAAAGTTTGGTTAAAAACCTGTCCCTGTGGCGTTAAGAAGATAAGTCTTGGCTTTTTATCGCACTCATTGGCTTCAATAATCTTTCCTTCGGTAACAGCTTCATAGGCACGAAATACTGGTTCTGCCTGCATTACCATACCAGCTCCACCACCATAAGGATAATCGTCAACCTTCATGTGCTTGTTATCCGAATAATCACGGATATTCACAGCCTTTAATTCAATTAAGCCTTTGCTCATTGCTCTTCCAGTAATACTGGTTCCCATTCCCTGCTCAATCATCTCAGGAAATAATGTTAAAACGGTATATTTCATAATCGTATCGTTTCCTTTTCTCTACGGTACTTAATCTAATAAGCCCGGCATAATGCGGGCAGTAACCACCTTGTTATCAAAATCAATATCCAAAATACATTCATCAATAACCGGCATAAGAATTTCCTTGCCCTGTGGTGTCTTTACTACATATACATCATTGGCACCAGTTGCCAATACTTCAACCAAAGTACCGATTTCTTTTCCTTCTTCATCTACTACCTTTGCATCCATAATATCATAGATGAAATATTCATCTTCTTCCAATGGAACCGCATTTTCTCTTGTAACAAGAAGGTCTTTTCCTTTGTATTTTTCAATATCATTGATGTTGTTAATACCT
>CAZRLE010000142.1:0-5366 GCA_964600705.1 uncultured Lachnoclostridium sp.
ACGATGACTGGACTATGAATGCAGATATTTTAGTGTATTATCCAGTGCTTGATATTGCATTAGAATTATCTTCCATGGGAGTTCGTGTAGACAGAGAAGCACTTCTTCGACAGCTTGAAAAGAGTGGCTGCATGGATAGAGCAGAGCTTGCTTATCAAAAAGCAATTTTAAACGATGAACTTCCATATACCGTAGGGGGCGGAATTGGTCAGTCCCGTATCTGTATGTTTTTCCTTAGAAAGGCACATATTGGAGAAGTACAGTCTTCCGTATGGCCAAAAGAAGTTATGGAAAAAGCATGGGCGAATGGAATTAAGTTGTTGTAAAAGTCTGTGCATCTGCGACTTTTGGTAGTGCAGTTTCCAGAGAACTCATCTAATCCCACCTAAACCAGCGAATAAGTCAATAATCCGTGGCATATGTAATCCCCCTTTGTTTTGGGTCCGATTAAATTGTACAACATTAGTCGTCTAAAGTCTATATTGGTTTTGAAATGTTACATACGTTAACTGGTAGTAGTCAGAGTTGATTATTTTAAAGTATAGACGAAGAAAAATATTTTGAAAGTAATCGAATTATGGTAAATAATGGAGTCGGTGATGTCACATAGTTGCTATGTATTAATTGTAGAATGTTACTTTTCTGAAAAATGTTATCTTTTTGGACAAAATCCTTTATTTGTCCAAAGAAAAATGGTGAAATGAGTGTATAATATAAATGATATATGCTGGAAATGGAGGAGCATTAAGATGGATAACATGAAGAAGAAAATGCAGAATAAAATGTTACTTACTTTGTTGGGAAGTATGATTTTGCTGGTTATATGGCAGATTTCTATACTAAAGCTTTTGGAAAAAGGAAAGATAAGCACATTTATGGCAATGCTGTGTATTGTCGGATTATTGGTTGTCGTAATGGGCGTATTGCTTGTTCAAATCCGTTTCTTTTGGGGAAAGCTTATGAGTATTATTGGAGGAACTACGAGCTCAAATGATGCGCTGATGGATGAAAAAGCAAAAAAACTGGCTGAAAGAGACGATGAACTTGGAGAACTGGCACGAAAGATGCAGAACGCATTTTCTTCCATAGGGGAAGTCATGGAGGGAATTAAAAAGGCATCTGAAGAACTGAGTGAGGTGTCTGGGCAATTGGCTGAAATTTATTCCGGCATATCAGTGGCGGTTGACAAAAGTGAAGAAGAAGTAAAAACAATTGCGAACAATATGGAGCTTCAGGCAGAGCAAACTATAGATATGAAGGAAAAGATAGATGCAATCAGTGGTTGCATTGAAAAAATAATAAGTAATGTAGAATTACTTGTACAAAGTTCTGAGATGATGTGCAGTTGCAATGATGGAGCAGAGCGTATTATTGAGGAATTGGTTGAAATCAGTAAAAAGAACAGCGAAGCTATGAATAATGTAAAACACCAGTCAGAGTTAACCTATCAATCTGCACAGAAAATTCAAACGGCGACAGAAATCATTGCCGGAATTTCCAATCAGACGAATTTGCTGGCATTGAATGCAAGTATTGAGGCGGCAAGAGCAGGAGAGCATGGAAAGGGCTTTGCAGTAGTCGCAGAGCAGATACGATTGTTGGCAGACCAATCAAAACAATCTACCGGGGAGATTGGAGAGGTTGTAGAGGTACTATTGAAAAATGCAGATGTGAGCGTGGATATTACGGAAGAAGTATCATGTGCATTTTTAAAACAGAATGAAAAAATTCAGGAAACAGAAGAAATTTTAAGTGCATTAAATCAGGAAGTTGGTAAAGTTGGAAGCTTTATTACAGAAATTACAGAGGAAGTAAAAGAATTGAGCGTACATAAAAATGTAATTGAGACAGGTGTGAGTGCATTATCTACAGCGGCAAAGGAAAATGTAGAAAGTGTAGAAATTACATCAGAAAATATGGTGAAACTTCACAATGCTGTTGGAAAATGTGATGCTGTGATGGAGTCTGTAGTTGGCGTTTCAAAAGAATTATTTGATTATATGAAGAAATTTGGATCTATGTTTTTGAATAATAAAAAATTACCTTTATAAAGTGAGATATAAAAAACTGATAGTAAAAGAGGACTTTTGCTATCAGTTTTTTAATAAACATTTATTGTATATTGTTTGAGTTTCCGTATTTTGTACATCACATAATGGTAAGTGCTTAGTTTCGGGGTGGATATAAAATAATATACAGGAAATCAAGGAAACGTTGATTATTTGTAATAAAGCAATAGAATTGTTGCGGGATACTAGAAAAATGTATTTCTTTCTTGAGTTATTAGAAATGCGGGGAAAACTGTTGAATGAACAAATTAAATATTTAGAAAAAGAGGAAGAAATAGAACAGTTAGAATTATTGTCACAAGAAACTAGAAGAAAGATGCTTGGGCTTACAAGAGAAGAGTGATCAGAAAAAAATTTGTTAATGAAATTCAGAGGAAGTAGTTGCGCTTAAATTTTCAACGAAAAATGCACAGTTACCACTTGCATTGATAGAAAATCCGAACACAGAGAGTTTTACTATTTCAGATACAACGATTGTGGGCATGGATATTCCGGCAGGAAGTTATGATTTCATTTGTTTATCAGGAAATGGGTATGTAGAATTATCTCAGGTAGAGGATAAAAAGTGGGAGGAACTTCTGGAGGAAGGAATGGAGCTTAGGTTAGTTCCAAGTGAGATAATTGAGTCAGAGGAGTATGGGACTTTTGATAGAACAAAATAATTAATAAATGTGACAGTGAAAGGTGCAAGCCTTGATGTAACCCCGGAAAGTTTAGCTTTTATATAAGGGTACAGCAAGGTCTTGCATCTTTTTCTATTATGCACTTAGCGACACAGGTTTTCAACTAACAGAGCATGAGTAAATGCCATGTAGTTAAATCTGCAAAATCCCCTTAACCGGAACAGCAATCTGAGTGATATAATCACCACTGTTTTCTCCACGGTTGGGTGGACCTTCCAGATAAATGGAGCGAAATGGTCCCATAGCTTGAATGCTGTTTTCTTTCATATGTTTTGCCAACGCTCGGATAGCAGTGCCAGTCCCTTCATAAGGACCACGGTAATAGATGCACAGGGCAGGGGTATCAGCAAACTCCATTCGTTCCGGACCATCATAGTCATCTTCCACAGGAATACAGCATATGAGGTCAAGGTTATCCGGGTCTTGTGTCATACGCATGGTAAACATTCGTTTAACCATGGACATTTTTCCTGTACGTGCGGCAGCAATATAAGTGTCTCTTAAGTTGTTCGCAGCCTCAGCAGTATCTTTACACTGGTACTGTCTGCAAAAACACACTTGTCGTGGGAGACTTGTAACGTGAATGGTCAAATCACCCTGTTTGGCAGAGCGTACCTGAAGCATCTGAATATTTCTATCTAACATTTCTCGCAGTTCAAAAAGCCGTTTTAAATGTTTATCCATGTTTTCTGTATCATAGTAATATTCTGCTACCTCTTTTAGCGAAAGACCAAGAGATTGCAGGGAGCGAATAGAGCGAATCTGAGTCATATTATCTGCCGTATAGTAGCGAAAACCACTGTTTTCGTCCTTTACTGCCGGGGTCAAAAGCCCCATATCTTCATAGACCAGAAGGGCCTTGCGGGTAACACCGAGGATTTTGGTTACTTCGCCAATTTGAAATAGGCTGTCATCGTGTTTCTTCATTATACCTTCACCAACTTTTTATAAGATGTATTGACTCGTCCCTGTGGGGACGATTTACAATAATATTATAACAGGACGCGAAAAAAGTAACAAGAGCGCGAAAGAAAAATGGTAAAGGAGAATACGACAATGAGATTAAAACGAAGAATTTTATCAGTGGTTTTAGCGGTTTGTCTGGTGGCAGGCATGTTGCCAGTTATGGCAAAGGCGGCAGATGCAGAGCATCCTCACAGCAGCCATACCTGTGATGGCAGTTGTGCACACGTTGATGGTGACCCGCATAAAGCTTTAAGCGAAAGTAATTGGAGTGAGTGGAGTACTGCCAGTGCTTTGCCTAATGAAGGAGGTAACTATTACCTGACTAATGACGTAACAATTAGTGCGACATGGGAAGTACCTGGTGAGGTCACTTTGTGTCTCAATGGGTATACAATTGATTTGAATGGCAAAGATATTTATGAGATAGAAGCGGATATATTGACTATCACTGACTGTGGCAATAATGGTACGATTACTGGCGGTGGAGGTTGTGATCGTGTTTATGGTGTCAACCGTGGTGGAGCTTTTTTCTTGGCTAATAGTACCCTCAATCTGTATGGTGGAACGATTAGTGGTAATGGTGTTGGTGATAGTTCCGTTTTTCAGGGTAGTGGCGTGTATATGGCTGAAAGTTCTGTCTTTAATATGCATGGTGGTACTATTACTGGTAATACAGCGTCATACGGTGGTGGTGTGTATGTAGGGGACGGCACTTTCAATATGTTTGGTGGCATCATTACTAATAATACGGCTTCATGGGGCGGTGGTGTGAATTCATCAAAAGACGGAACATTCAATATTTCTGGTGCATCGAAGATTAGCGGAAACATTGCTAATATGGTCGGTAAAGATGTGCATTTGGGAAGCAGTAATGTGATAAACCTTATTGATGCGTTGACCTATCCATCAGAAAATGCCATCAGTGTCTATAGCCACGGTAGTATCATTACCAACAGATGGAGCACTTATATGCATAATGCATCTCCTGAAGAGTATTTTATCAGTGGAAAAACCAGCTTTAATATTACTTATATCTATGAAGAAGGTGAGTTCGCTGATACCTTTAATAAAGGTGAATTAGTGTTCACTGGTACTTATACGGTTACACTTAACACAAATGACGGAACCATAAATTCTGGTAATGTAGCTGAATATACTTATGGTACTGCTGCAATCCTGCCAACGGATGTGACTAAATCCGGCTATACCTTTGGTGGATGGTATGATAATGAAAGTTGTACCGGAACTGCCGTAACAGAGATTTCTGCTACGGACTTTGGAAATAAAGTATATTATGCTAAGTGGACGGCTACTTCTGGTACAGAACCTGTATTAAGCTATGCTATTTCAGCCAACCCTGCAACTGTTGATTTTGGCAGTATCACAGTAGGAGCAGCTACACCTGCAGCAATAACAGTAACTATCACAAATACAGGCGATTATCCTGTTACAGTGGCAACACAATCTGCAATAAACTGTTATACAGTAAGTGAACTGTCTAAAACGGAACTTGCAGTAGATGAAACAGCAACATTTACTGTTCAGCCTAAAGGTGGACTTTCGGTAGGTATATATAATGAAACAATTACGATAAAGGGAACCAATGGTGATAATAGTACAAATGTAATCAGCATACCAGTTAAATTTA
>CAZRLE010000143.1:0-5359 GCA_964600705.1 uncultured Lachnoclostridium sp.
TGATTGCATTGTAAGCTTCATCTACTTTACCTACAGATTTCTGTAAGTCGATGATATAAATACCATTTCTTTCTGTGTAGATGTACTCTGCCATCTTAGGGTTCCATCTTCTTGTCTGGTGACCAAAATGTACACCAGCTTCTAATAACTGTTTCATTGAAATAACGCTCATGTTTTTTACCTCCATTGGTTGTTTGAGTTTTACTCATTGCTTCCCTATGCTTCTTCTCCTGACAAGACTGCCGAGCAGCAGCACCATTGCCTGAATCTGCACAGGTGATTTTTAACGTACCTTGAGAGTATACCACAATATTCCTATGAATGCAAGCTATTTTTTTAGTAATATATTTTTATATTTTTATGTATCATTTGAAGTGTCTGTTTTATTACTTTCCGATGCCTCCGACGTTTCGGTACTCTCCTTTTCGCTCTCTTTTTGAGCTTCTTTCTTCTTCTCTTTTTCAGCTTTCTTAGCAGCTGCTTCCTCGGCTTTCTTGGCAGCTTCTTCCGCGGCTTTCTTAGCGGCTGCTTCTTCCTCTGCTTTCTTCTTTGCTTCCTCTTCAGCTGCCTTTTTCTCAGCAGCTTCTTTCTTCTTCTGTTCCTCTGCCCATTTTTTATCCAGGTAGTCTTTTAATTCTTCTGACATTCCCTCTTCTTTCATAACCATGCCAAGTTCTTTTGCTTTTTCTATGATTTCTTCTTCTGGAATCATGCCAAGCTCTTTTGCCTTTTCTATGATTTCTTCCTCTGGAATCATACCTAATTCTCTTGCTATCCCTACGATTTCTTCTTCCGTAACCATACCAAGTTTCCTTGCTGTTTCCACAATTTCTTCCTCTTTCATGGAAGACACTGCTTCCGTATTTCCCAAAAGTCCATTTAGGTCTTCTTCTATTTTTTCTTCCTTGGTAATCATTCCAAGCCCCCTTGCTCTTGCAATGATTTCATTATCTGTTAATGTCACTTGTTCATTTGCATTACCAGATATTCCCATAATAACTGCAGTAAAGATAATTCCTGCACCAAGACCTCTTAAAAAATATTTTAATTTCATTACTTTGCTCCCTGAAATAAATCAATAATCAGTTTTACTTCACCTTGTCCCATATCAAGCTTTTTGGAAATATCCAACACAGACATTCCCTGTCTGTAAAGTACCAGAATCCTATCATTACGATCCATATCATCCAAATTATTTAATTCTACATCCTCATAATTTTCATCTGCCTGCGTATCCACCAAATCCAAAGCACTGCTTCTTTTTGGTTCCAGCTGCTCTTCCTCAATGAACTTTGCAAACTCTCTTAATTGGGAAAGTTCTTTTTCATCTGTTGTGGTCAGTTCTACCTCAGACTTCTTATCTTCCATCTTAAGCTGTGTTGTGGCCTCTTCTTGTTGCACCACATCTTCTGCCACTGTCTTTAAAGATTCAATTTCCTGCATCAAAGACTTCATCTGCTTTTCTTTTTCACCGAGCATATTGTAAAGGAATACAACCTCCTCGTGATTCTTCTGAATTTTAGCCAATACCTGCTCTGAAAACTCATTACTGTACATAATCTTTTCATTGGAGATACGGCTTAATTCATATTCCGTCTTCTCAATTGCCTGTTCCACGCTTTCTACGACAATACTGTCAATCCGTTCTCTGACTCTTTTCTCGTCTTTCTCTGTCCAAATATCTCTGCCCTGCGAAATATCCGAATTCTTATTAAGTGCAGCTTCCACCTTTTCAGAAATCACATAGCTACACACAATAACTCCCAGACCAACTACAACTAAAGCTATCTCTAACAACGTAATTCTCCTTTATCCACTTATACTAGCTAAATGCGTATATCAAAACCACTAACCGGAACAGCTTTTCCCTTTTTATTCTCTTCCTGTTCCTTTTTCTCTCTATCGCCCTTTTTCTGACCGGCAAACTTACCATTTCCCTTGTCTTTCGCATCGTAACGATATTCATTATTTTCGCTCTTTGTCATCTTAACAGCCTTCTGACTGTTGTGCTGCAAATTACTCTGATACTGCACCCCCAGCTGCTCCTGTGCATGTGCCTGCTTTTGCTGGTGTGCATGTTGGTGTTGCGATGCTTCCTGAGTTTTAGGTGGTACCAGTGCTCTCTCAATTGGTGGTATCGACATAAAGCCCCTCCTTTACTATTCCTATCACGCAAATCTGTTATATCAAAGGTCTTGCCTTGATATCTGCACCCTCTAACACAAACTTGCTATGCATTACTACATCTTTCAAACGCAGCATTTCAGATCCCATCTTTAATTCCACACCTGGATAAGCATTATTCTGTACACTAACCTTTCCCGGTCTGTAATTACGAATCAATGTCTGTAACTGTCTATATCTTTCAATACTTTCCTTATTTTCAGTCTGAATCTGCTGTGCCTTAATTTTCGAAATCTTGGCAGCCTCAATTAACTCCTCTGTTGCATTTCCTGTTTCCAGTCTTTTCTTGCACACATTGATAATCTGAATGTATTTCTCCTGCTCTTCCCGGATTCTATCCATCAGTACTTCTAACTCTTTGCATTCCTTTATTACTTCGTCATTCACACCAATGATAAGTTCCGTCTTAGTGCCCATACTAGAACCAAGATTCACAACTTCGATGTTCTCTGATGCTTTAACGACACCACCAGTAACCAGTCCCTTTTTACCACTTACCATAACTGTTCCTGCTGCAGTCACATTACTATGTAAAATTGCATCTGAAAGAACATCCTGTCCCGATTTTACCGTACAGTTCTCTATAAACTTAGAAACAACGTTACCTCCGGCAACCAGTAGGCCTTTTCCCATCCCCTGAATACCCCTCTTCAGGTAAATCTGACCACCGGCAATCAAAGTAGCACCTTCTACTACTCCGTCTACAACAATATCACCATCTGCTCTTACTGAATATCCATTGATTACATTCCCTTTTACAGCAACTGAACCATTGTATTCAATATTACCGGATGCAACACCTACATCTGCCGGAACCTCATAAATGTTCGACACAAATACACGATCTCCTGCCAGACCAACATGCCCGGAGACCTCTGTATACATTTTAAGCCCATCCTCTGAAAGATGAATGTTTTTTCCATGCTTCATAACTGCATTACGAACCTTTTTAGGAAGTATTGTGGCACCTAACAGGTTTTTCCCCGGCTGTCCTTCCACCATAGGCTCTATGTAAGCAATTATATCGCCCTCATTTACATGATTGATAATGTCCAAATTCTGAAAATCCACTGTACCATCTTCCAGTACCTTTGGCTTGGACTCAAGCTTAGTTTTAAAATTATATTTAACAACAGCACTTCTTCCTTCTACAACAGGAATTCCTTTTGCCATAATGATTTCCGTACAATACACACGATTATTGACATATTTATCAATAATTGCTTCCTGAATACCGAACTTCACACCAGTATGTGCAATTGCTGCAACAATCTCACTTTTATTCATAAGCCTTCCTTTAGAGGAAGGTGGAATGAAGGTACAAACTGCCTTCATTTTGTCCTCATCGACATCAACAAAAACCAGTTCATTATGTGGATAAACTTCCTCGTTAGAAATCTTAATCTCTACTGGCTCCCTGCATAACTCCACTGTGTTTCTGATTAACTTGATATTATAATTCGCTAATTTGATAAAATCAAAATAACGGGTTATCAAATCCCATGATACTGGTTTACCTTCCCCTTTTGGAGGGTAAATTTTCAAAGAGGTCTGATGCCCGTTATGTATTAGCTGAAAACAACCATTTCTTGATACTGCCATATTCTTCACCCCTTACAAGCTACTGAATAATTCAACATTATTCCCAAGCTTGGTACGCATTTTCTGCAGTGCCTTCGTATGAAGCTGGGATATCCTTGATTCTGAAACTTCAAGAATTCTGCTGATTTCTTTTAATGTTAATTCTTCATAATAATAAAACAATATCACTTTCTTTTCGTTCTCGGTCAAAGACTCTAATGTCTGTACCAGTAAAGCCTTTAACTCTTCTCTCTCCATCACCTTTTCCGGTTGTTCGAAATGAGAACTTGTTGTGCCTTCAACCTTTGCTTCGCTTCCCTGTTCCAGATATTCATCCAAAGAAATCAGATTGTCTATCTTTGTCTGATTCTGCCAATTCACCAGTTCTTCTACTGAAATCTCCAATTCTCTGGCAAGTTCTTCTTCTGTCCCTGGTCTTCCATACTCGGCTTCCAATTTTTGGCATGCTGCTTCTATTTTTTTCTGCTTCTGTCTTAGTGTTCTTGGAATCCAATCCATTTTACGAATCTGGTCAAGAATTGCACCGCGAATTCTAAGACTTGCATAAGTTTCAAATTTTACGCCTTTTAAGCAGTCAAACTTATCAATAGCGTCAATTAAACCAAATGTCCCATATCCGACTAAATCGTCATACTCCACAGTGTATCCCAGATACATACTAAGTCTTCCTGCTACGACTTTCACAAGTCCCGCATATTCAATAATCAACTTTTCTCGGATATCAGGGGATTTTTGCTTTGCATACTCACTCCAAAGCTTACTTCTGCCTTCTTCGTTCATAGCTTCCTCCCTTATTCAGAATCATCTGACAAGCTACTGGTCTTTCCCCTGACGCACTTCCTCTGATTCCTCTTCTTCTAACTCGTCTTCACTTTTGTTCTGACGTTCCCATGCCTCTCTTGCCAGTCTCTCTTCTTCTCTTACACGCTCTACATATTGCTGATGCGCTTCTTCCTGAACCTTACCAATCACCTTCTTGGCAACAAATCCAATAATATAGAAAAGAATTAACATAGCCAGCAAAAGCTTAAGGCTATACATTACCTCTACTTTTTTAACAATACAAAAAATACTTACAACAGCACCTGCTGATAACATTGTAAAAGCAGGTATATATCGATTCTGCATCTAGTATAACTTCCTCTCATATTGCTTTTGGTGGTTTACCAACCGCCTTAATCAATAATTCACCTGTCTGTGGATAAAACTCCACAGTTCTTCCATAAGAATTACCGGTATCTTCTGCTAAAATTCGAATCCCTAATGCTCTTAATTTCTTCTTCACCGCTTCTACATTACGTTCTCCAATTCGAAGCATATCATTATTACTTCCAAATGCGAACATCTGGGCTCCACCTGCAATCTTAGCTGTTAATCCGGTTCGGCTTGCTCCGTTTTTCACCATCATATCGATACAGGCATCAATTCCTGTATCCGCAAATTTTGCAATATTGGAATTGTTTTTTATCTCCTTGCTGCTCGGAAGCATTATGTGCGCCAGTCCTGTAATCTTTGTAGTTGAATCATATAAAGCGATACCAACACACGATCCAAGTCCAAGAGTTGTTAAACA
>CAZRLE010000144.1:0-5295 GCA_964600705.1 uncultured Lachnoclostridium sp.
GGGTTCAAATCCCTTTCCCGCTACTGGATAGAGTGTCTCGGAGCGAATACGCTTTGAGGCACTTTTTGTTATACAAGCGAATGCTTTGACTTCAAGGTGGCATTCGCAGGAAGTAAGAGGCAATTAACATACACACTCAGGAGGCTTAATTATGCGAATTGGAATGGGTTATGATGTACACAAATTAGTAGAAAACAGAGACTTAATTATTGGTGGTGTGAAGATTCCTTACGAAAAGGGATTATTAGGACATTCAGATGCAGATGTATTATTACATGCCATTTCTGATGCGTTACTTGGTGCAGCAGCACTTGGAGACATTGGAAAGCATTTTCCGGATACAGATGAACGTTTTAAGGGTGCAGACAGCCTTGAGTTACTAAGACAGGTTGGTGTAATGTTAGAGGAACGTTTTTATGTGATCGAGAATATTGATGCAACCATTATTGCACAGAGACCTAAGATGTTACCACACATCCCTGCCATGAGAGAAAATATCGCAAGGGTATTAAATCTTGACGCAGACCAGGTGAATGTAAAGGCAACTACAGAAGAAGGAATGGGATTTACCGGAAGTGGAGATGGTATCTCTTCCCAGGCGGTATGCCTTATTAACAAAGTAAGTAATTACGCATTTGATGACAGGATGGGTAATGGTATCGGATGCGGCGGCTGTGGCAGATGCTGCAAGGGTGAATAGTTAGGAGTTTTCCGGCGAATATGTAAATGAGCAGGAATGTAATGACAATGAATTTGACAGAAAAACATGAACTGGTATAAAGTAGGTAACTTACGTAGGAAGTTTCTTGACAAAATGCTTATTTTTGCATAGAATAAACTGTAATTGAAATTTAATTACAATATAAGAATAAAGGCGTAGAACGAAAAGAGTAACCAAAGGAAACGTAACAGAGAGAGAATGTCACCGGCTGAAAGCATTCTTGACGGGAAGATTGGTGAAGTGCATTCGGGAGCTGATTTTGCGAACACTTCAAAGAGGATTAGTAGCAAAGTACGGTAGCAGCCGTTAGGTGCATATATTTATGAGTGATAAATAAGAGTGGGACCGCGGATAATTTCGCCTCTGTGAGAGGTGAGTTTTCGCGGTTTCTTTGCATAAAGGGAAGAAAGTGCCCCGTTTATGAGGGCAGACTTATTATGAGGAAGGGGTAATAATATGGGTTTCATTCAAGATGTCAAAGATGAAATTGAGATTATACAAGAGAGAGACCCTGCCATTAAGACACCTTTGGAAGTCTTTTTGTATCCAAGTTTTAGGGCAATTACAAGGTATCGAGTGGCACATTGGTTATATCAAAGAAAGCTTTATTTTTTGGCGAGATGGCATTCGCAGAAAACAGTAAGACTAACAGGAATAGAGATTCATCCGGGAGCACAAATTGGAAAAGGACTATTTATTGACCATGGAAATGGTGTTATAATAGGGGAGACAACCATTATTGGCAATAATGTTACTTTATATCAGGGAGTGACACTTGGAGGAACCGGTAAAGAGAAAGGCAAACGACATCCAACCATTGGCGATAACGTCATGATAAGTGCAGGAGCAAAGATATTAGGTTCCTTTACTGTTGGAGAAAATTCCAAAATTGGAGCAGGTTCTGTTGTACTTTCTGAAGTGCCGCCGAATTCTACAGTAGTAGGTGTTCCGGGGCGTGTGGTAAAGAGAGACAATGTGAAGGTTCCAAGGGAAGAATTAGACCAGGTACATTTACCGGACCCGGTGAAGAATGACATTTCTAATCTGCAACAGGAAAATGAAGAACTGAAACGAGTGGTTTTGGAACTTTCAGAAAGAATAGCCAAATTAGAGAAATAAAATGAGTTTCATAAGATTACAATAAATTACACAAGGAAAGAAAGAGGTAAGCTATGAAGGTATATAACACACTGACAAAGCAGAAAGAAGAATTTGTACCATTAGAGGAAGGCAAAGTAAAGATGTATGTCTGCGGACCTACTGTTTATAATTACATTCACATTGGCAATGCAAGACCTATGATTGTATTTGATACAGTAAGACGTTATTTTGAATACAAAGGCTATGAAGTAAACTATGTTTCCAACTTTACAGACGTAGATGATAAGATTATTAAGAAAGCCATTGAAGAAGGCGTAGATGCTACAGTAATTTCTGAACGCTACATCCAGGCTGTAAAAGAAGATATGGAAAACTTAAATGTTAAGCCTGCAACAACTCATCCAAAGGCGACAGAAGAAATTGATGGCATGCTTGATATGATTCAGACATTAATTGACAAGGGTCATGCCTATGAGAAGAACGGAACAGTATATTTCCGTACAAGAAGCTTTGAACCTTATGGTAAATTATCCAAGAAAAATATCGATGACTTAGAAGCAGGTCACAGAGATATTAAGGTTGCCGGAGAAGAAGACAAGGAAGATCCATTGGATTTCGTATTATGGAAACCAAAGAAAGATGGTGAACCATTCTGGGTATCTCCATGGAGTGAAGGACGTCCGGGCTGGCATATCGAATGTTCTGTAATGAGCAAACGTTACCTTGGTGACCAGATAGATATTCACGCAGGTGGAGAAGACCTTATTTTCCCTCATCATGAAAATGAAATTGCACAGAGTGAAGCAGCAAATGGTGTTGAATTTGCAAAATACTGGTTACACAACGGATTCTTAAATATCAACAATAAGAAAATGTCCAAATCCGAAAACAACTTTTTCACAGTAAGAGAAATCGGTGAAGAGTATCCTTTCGAAGTACTTCGTTTCTTTATGTTAAGCGGTGCACACTATCGTATGCCACTCAACTTTAGCAGAGATTTAATGGAAGCGGCAAAGAATGGCTTGGATAGAATCAAAACAGCCGTTGGCAATTTAGGTCATCTGTTAGAAGCAGGCAAAGAAGGCGAAATGACAGCAGAAGAAAAGGATGTTATTGCACAGTTAGATGAATTAAACAGTAAGTTTGATGCTGCCATGGATGATGACTTTAACACAGCCGATGCGGTGTCTGCCGTATTTGAAATCGTTAAGCTTGCCAATACAAGCATGAATGCAGAAAGTACAAAAGAGGCAATCAAGGTGATGTATGACAGAATTACATTACTTTGCGGTATTCTTGGACTTAAAGTAGAGAAAGAAGAAGAGTTATTAGACGAAGAAATTGAGCAGTTAATTGCGGACCGTCAGGCAGCAAGAAAGAACAAGGACTTTGCAAAAGCAGATGAAATCCGTAACTTGTTATTAGAAAAAGGAATTGTGTTAGAAGATACAAGAGAAGGTGTAAGATGGAAAAGAGCATAAGTCTGTTTGAACAGATAAGACAGGAGTTTGGCGTAGAGGAAGTGGAGGCGAAGCAGTATTCTCCACTGACTCTTGCTTACATTGGTGATGGAATCTATGAGATTATCATTCGCACCATTTTAGTAGGGCAGGCCAATGCTCCGGTCAATGTACTTAATAAGAAGGCAAGTTCCATTGTAAAAGCAGAAGCGCAGGCAAATCTCATTCATGCAATCGAAGAAGAACTGACAGAAGAAGAACTGGCTGTGTACAAAAGAGGTCGTAATGCCAAGTCTTATACCTCTGCCAAAAATGCCAGTATCAGGGATTATCGTACAGCTACCGGATTTGAGGCATTGATGGGATATCTATATATGGATAATCAGATGGATAGAGCCTTAGAGCTTGTGAAGCTTGGACTTGAGAGAACACAGGGGTGGAATTCCACAACCAATAATTTCAAGTAGAAAGTAAGACGCGAAAAGAACCAAAACTTTAGAAGACTGTGACAGTCAGAATGTGAGGAAGCATGAGATACGAAGAATTTACAATTGAAGGCAGAAATGCCGTATTAGAAGCATTTCGTTCAGGTAAGACAATTGACCGTTTATTTGTATTAGATGGTTGCCAGGATGGACCAATTAAATCTATTTTAAGAGAAGCAAAGAAAACCGATGTTATCATCAACTTTGTAAAAAAAGAACGTCTTGACCAGATGTCAGAAACAGGCAAGCATCAGGGTGTTATGGCGTATGCGGCAGCTTACGAATACGGAACAGTGGAAGACATGTTAAAAGCAGCAGAAGAAAAAGGAGAACCACCATTTTTAATTCTCCTTGATAATATTGAAGACCCACATAACTTAGGTGCTATTATCCGTACAGCCAATCAGGCAGGTGCACATGGGATTATCATTCCAAAACGTCGTGCAGTAGGTTTAACAGCAACCGTAGCAAAGGCATCTGCAGGAGCCATTAATTACACACCGGTAGCGAAGGTAACAAATCTTGCTACAACCATTGAGGAACTGAAAGAAAAAGGACTTTGGTTCGTATGTGCTGATTTAGATGGTCAGGTTATGTATAACCTTGATTTAAAAGGTCCAATCGGTTTGGTTATTGGAAGTGAAGGCGAAGGCGTTGGCAGATTAGTAAAAGAAAAATGTGATTTTGTTGCCCAGATTCCAATGAAAGGAAATATCGATTCCTTAAATGCATCTGTAGCAATGGGTATCCTTGCTTACGAAATCGTGCGCCAGAGAGGATAAGAGAGAAACAAAAAGAGTATTTTTGTGAAAGGGTTATATTTCCATGAAAAAAACTTACGAGGGGATAAGTGATGAAGCAATCATAGAGAAAATCCGACAGGGTGACAGTGACGCAGTGGATTTTCTCATGGATAAATATAAGAACTTCGTTCGAAGAAAAGCAGCCAATTTATTTTTAATAGGTGCAGATAAAGAAGACCTGATTCAGGAAGGTATGATAGGACTGTATAAGGCCATTCGTGATTATGAAAGCGAAAAGGCAGCCACCTTTTATACCTTTGCGGAAGTTTGCATATCCAGACAGATGTATTCCGCAATTAAAGCATCCAACCGTCAGAAGAATATACCATTAAACACTTATATTTCTCTGTATGGACCCGCTTTCGAGGAGAACAAAGGAGAAGAGCATGGTGAGAGCTATGTAAACTATGTCCAAAGGGAGAAAAATCAGAACCCGGAGGAATTAGTTATTGACAAAGAGAACCTTGCTGTGTTAGAATACACAATTGAGAGCAGATTGAGTTCTCTCGAAAAGGAAGTCGTTCAACACTATATGAACGGATTATCCTACGTTGAGATTGCAGAATTGCTTGGACGTTCACCAAAGTCCGTAGACAATGCGCTCCAACGAATTAAAACTAAACTGAATCAGCTCTTCAAAGAACTGAATTAGTGGTAAGCTGTTATAGCACAGTCGGTAGTGCGTCGCATTGGTAGTGCGGAGGTCACGGGTTCGATTCCCGTTA
>CAZRLE010000145.1:0-5264 GCA_964600705.1 uncultured Lachnoclostridium sp.
GAGGATACAAAGTATCCGGTGGTCTTCATGGTGTAGGTGCATCTGTTGTTAATGCTTTATCCGAATGGTTGGAAGTAGTTATTCATCAGGATGGAAAAATGTATCAGCAAAGATACGAAAGAGGAAAAGTAATGTATCCTCTGAAAGAGATTGGTACAACAGAAAAGAATGGTACACAGGTAACATTTTTACCGGATAAAGAGATTTTTGAAGAAACAGTATTTGATTTTGATACATTAAAACAGAGATTAAGAGAAATGGCATTCCTTACAAAGGGAATCCGTATTAATTTAAAAGATAGCCGTGGTGAGACACCGGTTGTAAAAGAGTTCTACTATGAAGGTGGAATCAAAGAATATGTAGCTTACATTAACCGCAGCAAAACAGCCCTCTATGATCAGATTATTTATTGTGAAGGCGAGAAAAATGGTGTTTATGTAGAAGTTGCCATGCAGCACAATGATTCCTATACAGAAAGCTGCTATAGTTTTGTTAATAATATTACAACACCAGAAGGTGGTACTCACTTAGTAGGATTTAAGAATGCTCTGACAAAGACATTTAATGATTATGCAAGAGGACAGAAATACTTAAAAGAAAATGAGCAGAATTTAACTGGTGAAGACATTCGTGAAGGTTTATCAGCTATCATCAGTGTCAAGATTTCTGAACCACAGTTTGAAGGTCAGACAAAGCAGAAATTAGGTAACAGTGAAGCAAGAGGTGCTGTAGACAGTGTGGTATCTGAACAGCTCACTTACTTTTTAGAGCAGAATCCATCTGTAGCTAAGTTAATCTGTGAAAAAGCAGTGTTAGCCCAGAGAGCCAGAGATGCAGCTCGTAAGGCCAGAGATTTAACTAGAAGAAAAACAGCCTTAGAAGGTATGAGTCTTCCAGGTAAATTAGCAGATTGCTCTGACAAGAATCCTGAAAAATGTGAAATCTACATCGTAGAGGGAGATTCTGCCGGTGGAAGTGCCAAGACAGCACGTTCTAGAGCAACACAGGCAATTTTACCTCTCCGTGGTAAGATTCTTAACGTAGAAAAAGCAAGATTAGATAAAATTTTGTCCAATGAAGAAATCAGAGCCATGATTACAGCATTTGGAACTGGTATTCATGATGACTTTGATATTTCAAAATTAAGATATCATAAGATTATCATTATGACTGATGCCGATGTAGATGGAGCGCATATCAGCACATTATTGCTTACTTTCTTCTACCGATTTATGCCAGAACTTATTAAGCAGGGATATGTATATCTTGCAAAACCACCACTTTACAAAATTGAAAAGAATAAAAAAGTGTGGTATGCATACAGTGAAGAAGAAATGCTTAAAATTACCAACGAAATCGGTCGAGATGGTAACAATAAGATTCAGCGTTATAAAGGTCTTGGAGAAATGGATGCAGAACAGTTATGGGAAACAACTATGGATCCTGAAAGACGTATTTTATTAAAAGTATCTATGGATGAAGGTTCAGAAGCAGAAATAGATTTAACTTTTACTACTCTTATGGGTGATAAAGTAGAACCAAGACGTGAATTTATTGAAGCAAATGCAAAATACGGAGAATTAGATATTTAGTGTTACAGTTTACTTGCGTAGCAGCCTTTGCGAATGGCGTGGAGTGAACTGAACTTCGAATTGGAGGAAAATAAATGGATGAACATATTTTTGATAAGGTTGAAGAGGTAGACCTTAAGAAAACCATGGAAAAATCCTATATTGACTACGCAATGTCAGTAATTGCTTCCCGTGCTTTACCAGATGTAAGAGATGGTTTGAAGCCGGTACAGCGAAGAATTTTACATGCAATGATTGAGCTTAACAATGGTCCGGATAAGCCACACCGTAAGTGTGCCCGTATCGTTGGTGATACCATGGGTAAATACCACCCACATGGAGATAGCTCTATTTATGGTGCTTTAGTAAATCTTGCCCAAGAATGGTCTACCCGTTATCCTTTGGTAGACGGACATGGTAACTTTGGTTCCGTGGACGGTGATGGCGCAGCTGCTATGCGTTACACAGAAGCACGTTTAAGTAAGATTTCCATGGAAATGGTATCTGATATTAATAAAAATACCGTAGATTTCATTCCTAACTTTGATGAAACAGAAAAAGAACCAACTGTATTACCTTCCAGATATCCAAATCTTTTGGTAAATGGTACTTCCGGTATTGCCGTAGGTATGGCAACCAATATTCCACCTCACAACTTAGGTGAAGTAATTAACGGTGTTGTTAAAATTATTGATAATATCGTAGAAGAAGACAGAGAAACTGCGATTGAAGAAATTCTTCCAATCATCAAAGGTCCTGATTTTCCAACGGGAGCAACTATTTTAGGAACCAGAGGAATTGAAGAAGCATATAGAACAGGGCGTGGTAAAATCCGCGTTCGTGCCGTAACCAATATCGAAACTATGCCAAATGGAAAGAGCCGAATTATTGTTACAGAGCTTCCATACATGGTAAACAAGGCACGATTAATCGAAAAAATTGCAGAATTACATAAAGAAAAGAAAATTGATGGTATTACAGAACTTCGCGATGAATCTGACCGTCAGGGTATGAGAATTTGTATTGAACTTAGAAGAGATGTCAATGCAAATGTTCTTTTGAACCAGTTATATAAGCATACACAGTTACAGGATACTTTTGGCGTTATTATGCTTGCACTTGCCAATAACGAACCTGTTATTATGAACCTTCTTCAGATGCTTCAGTATTATTTAAAACATCAGGAAGAAGTAGTAACTAGAAGAACACAGTATGATTTAAACAAGGCAGAAGAAAGAGCTCACATTTTACAGGGCTTACTCATTGCGTTAGACCATATTGATGAAGTAATCCGCATTATCCGTGCAGCAAAGAATGTACAGGAAGCAAAGGTTAACTTAATGGAGCGTTTCCAGCTTAGTGAAGCACAGGCGCAGGCAATTGTAGATATGCGTCTGAGAGCATTAACAGGCTTGGAAAGAGAAAAGTTAGAAGCAGAATATGCAGAGTTAATGAAGAAAATTGAAGAATATAAAGCTATTTTAGCAGACAGAAAACTTCTTCTTGGTGTGATTCGTGAAGAAATTCTGGTTATCCGTGATAAATATGGCGATGAAAGAAGAACTGCCATTGGTTATGATGAATTTGATATCTCCATGGAAGATTTAGTTCCATTGGAAGATACTGTAATCACAATGACTAAGTTAGGTTATATCAAACGTATGACCAGCGATAATTTTAAGAGTCAGAATCGTGGTGGTAAGGGAATCAAAGGAATGCAGACCATTGATGAAGATTACATCGAGGAGTTATTTATGACAACAACTCATGATTATGTATTATTCTTCACGAACAAAGGTCGTGTATACCGTCTGAAAGCTTACGAAATTCCAGAATCCGGACGTACAGCAAGAGGAACAGCAATTATTAACCTGTTACAGCTTCAACCAGAAGAAAAAATTACAGCAGTAATTACATTAAAGGAATTCGATGAAAATAAATATCTGTTTATGGCAACGAAACATGGTATTGTGAAGAAAACATCCATTTCTGAATATCAGAATATCCGTAAGACAGGACTTCAGGCAATTAATCTTCGTGAAGAAGATGAACTCATTGAAGTTAAAGTTACTAATAAAGAAAAAGATATTATTCTTGTTACAAAGAATGGTTTATGTATCCGTTTCAACGAAAATGATGTCCGACCAACCGGAAGAACTTCTATGGGTGTAATTGGTATGAATCTGTCTTATGACGATGAAATCGTTGGAATGCAGCTAAATACACAGGGAACACATTTACTTTTAGTATCCGAATACGGACTTGGTAAACGTACAGCCATGGAAGAATTTAAGATTCAGAATCGTGGCGGTAAGGGTGTAAAATGCTATAAAATTACCGAAAAAACAGGTAACGTAGTAGGTGTTAAAGCAGTAAATGAAGATAATGAAATCATGATGATTACCACAGCAGGAATTGTAATCCGTATTCTTTGCAGCCAGATTTCAGAAATCGGAAGAATCACTTCCGGAGTGAAGTTAATGAATCTGGATAATAAGAAAGATATTAAGATTGCAAGTATTGCAAAGGTAAGAGAAACTATTAAAGATTCAGGAGTAGAAGCTTTAGAAGAGCAAACTGAAGAAGCGGAAACAGATACAGAGAATTTAGATAGTTAATGAGATAATGATAGTAATTTAAGATGATACTATGATTATAAAATACGCTGGTAATAGGCGATAATATTGGTAGAAATGTGCTTTAAAACAAAGTTTCGAGGAAACAAAAGTTTTAAAGCACATTTTATATAACAAGAAATGGGGATAAAACATGAATTACGTGGAAGAAATTCTAAATTTTATGCCTTCCTGTGAACAAGAAGAAAATGACAAGAAATTAATAGAAGGTCTGATAAAAGAACATGGAGACAAACTTAAGTATAGAGAAAGTGAATTATTTCATCTCACAGCATCAAGTCTTACCATGAATGAAAAATTAGATAAAGTATTGATGGTACACCACAATATATACAATACATGGTCATGGATAGGTGGGCATGCAGATGGAGAATCTGATTTACTTTCTGTTGCCATGAGAGAAATACAGGAAGAATCTGGAGTATCTAACGTAAAAGCAGTACAGGACAATGCAATCAGTCTGGATATATTAACAACCAATGCACACAAGAAGAAAGGGAAACATGTATCTTCTCATCTTCATCTGAATGTATCTTACTATATTATTGCAGATGAAAATGAGCCACTTCGAATCAAACCAGATGAAAATAGTGGTGTAAAATGGATACCGGTTGATGAATTAGAACGATATGTATCAGAGCCGGAAATGCTTATAATCTATAAAAAAATATATGATAAGATAAAAAATAAAAAACTATAATTATCTCATCCACTATATATAGAAAAAAATAAGGTGAAAAACACAAGAAATTGTGTGAAAAAAATAATTTAATAAAAAATATAAAAAAGTAGAAAAAAGTAGTTGACAAACAGATTCGTCTCTGCTATACTAAGTCTTGCGTTTGACGCAAAACAATAAAAAATAAGGAACTCAAAAAGTTCAGCATTTGGAGAAATACTCAAGAGGCTGAAGAGGCGCCCCTGCTAAGGGTGTAGGTCGTTCGCGCGGCGCGAGGGTTCAAATCCCTCTTTCTCCGTCTTATTTTTTATAGCGTTTACGCAAAAGAACATTGATAACTGAACAATAAGACAACCTTGAAAATTCTAAGAGAATATT
>CAZRLE010000146.1:0-5262 GCA_964600705.1 uncultured Lachnoclostridium sp.
ACGAATCTCAATTTCTCTGCCTTCATAAGATTTGTTAGCAAATTCCGGTTCACAAAGGTTTGCACGACCAATCATAACCGCATCTGCCATTTCGTTAGCAATCATTTCATCTGCAATCCATGCTTCTGTAATACGACCAACTGTTGCAACCGGAATGGATACATGCTTCTTAATGTAACGTGCTAATTCTGCATGACTTCCTTGCTTGGTTCCTGGTGCAGGAATAGAGCTTCCTCTCTTAATAGTTGTACCACCAGATACATGAAGTAAGTCTGCCCCAGCCTTTTCAAGCTGTTTTGCTACATAAGTTGCATCGTTAATATTCAAACCACCATCACTGTATTCGTCACCAGAGATACGTACATCAATAATAAAGTCTTCTCCACACATTCTACGAACTTCTGCAATTACTTCTAAAGTGAGACGCAAACGACCATTGATATCACCACCGTACTCATCACAACGTTTATTATAAAGTGGGGATAAGAAACCACCTAATAAACCATGTGCATGAGCTGCATGAATTTCCACACCGTCACCACCAGCCTGTTTTACACGATAAGCAGCTTCACCAAACTGACGTACTAATACTTTAATTTCTTCTTTAGTAACTGCTCTAGGTGCTGCTTTTGCATAATATGGTCCTACATTAGATGGTGCAATAAGCTGTGGTGTTCCCGGAATTGGAAATGCCATATAAGCAGGGTGGAATAACTGTGGTAACAGCTTTGTACCATATTTATGTACTTCATCGAATACCTTTTTCCAACCTTCAATATAAGAGTCATCATGGATGGACATATCTCCAGGGAGATATACATAAGTAGGTTCTACTGTTACTACTTCAGATACAATTAATCCTACTCCTCCTTTTGCACGGGCACTATAATGCTGTACTAACTCATCTGTTACATATCCTTTATCTGCCAGATTGGTTGAAATCGGCGGCATAAAGATACGATTTTTAATTTCTGTCTTACCAACCTTAATTGGCTGGAATAAATGTTCATATTTATTCATAACTAATCTCTTCTTTCACTCTTCATTTTCACAAAAGACCACCTGCAAAGAGGTGGTCTTTAAATCCCAAAATAGCTTACGGACTGTGTCCTGCTTTGCATTCACACAATCCAAGCAAAATTAAATTTCGTTTGCAGCGTTATATCCACCACGAATTGCTTCTGCAATACTTGCAGTTCTTTCACCAGAGCAATCTCCAGCATAGAATACAGGTACTGTCACACCTTCTACATCAAGTACGTTCTTCACAGAACCAACTGCCATAACTACCATATCACAATCGATTGTAACATCTGTGTTATCTGCTGTATTAGTCGCTTTTACGCACTTGCCATCGTTTTCAATGCTGTTAACTTTTGTATTTACATACTGTTTTACATCATGTTTTGCAAAATCCGCCATGATAGTTGGAAGAATCGTTGTAGATTCGCCATTGGCAATCTTATCAAGCATTTCTACAACAGAAACCTTAGCTCCCTTTTCTAAAATGTATTCTGCTGTTTCTGTTCCAACAAGACCACCACCGATTACAACACAGTGTCCGGAAACTTCTACCTTACCAGCTAATACATCCCAGCTTGATACTACATTTGCACTGTCTGCACCTGGAATTGGAAGTGCAAGGTCATGAGCACCAACTGCAACGATAACTGCATCCGCTGCATTCATAACTTCCTTGCTGCATTCTGTTCCTAAATGTACATTAACACCTAATGTTGGAAGAATCTTTTCATAATATTCAGTAGCACGTAAGATTTCATCTTTTCTAGGTGGAACGGCTGCAATATTAATCTGTCCGCCAATCTTATCTTCTTTTTCGTATACATCCACTTTATGTCCACGGATTGCTGCTACTCTTGCTGCTTCTAAACCTGCAACACCCGCACCAACAATTACTACATTCTTCTTAGTATCTGCCGGCTTAATAGAAATAGTTGCTTCATCTCCATTTTCTGCATTTAATACGCAGGAAATATAACGACGTCCCTGAATAGCGTCTACACAGCCTTTGTTACAGTTGAGACACTCACGGATTGGTTCATCTCTTTCTACTTTAAGAGCGATATCTGCATCACATAATAAAGAACGACCATAGCTAATCATATCAGCATCGCCATTTTTCAGGATTTCTTCACCATTTTCAACAGATACTACTTTACCTACTGTAGAAATTGGAATATTCACTACTTCTTTTACGCGTTTTGCGATTGGTAATGTCCAGTTGTAATCTCTTGTTCCCATAGGTGGGATTGTATCTGCCATATTACCTGTATGATTTGCCTGTGCTACCTGAATCATGTCAACACCGGCTTCTTCTAATAACTTAGCAAATGCAATACCTTCTTCTTCATGTAAACCACCTTTACCACGGTCAGAACCATCGTCGTTCTTTGTGATAAATGGTAACTTATATTCTATCATCAATTCTGGTGCCGCTTCTTTGATTGCTTTTACCACTTCTAATGCGTAACGAACACGATTTTCAAAGCTTCCGCCGTATTCGTCTGTTCTATGATTTAAAATAACAGAGCATAAAGAACCAAGTAAACGGTCACCATGAACTTCAATGGCATCAATGCCAGCTTCCTGTGCTCTTCTGGATGCCTGTGCAATTGCATCTTTAATCTGGTCTAACTGTTCTTTTGTTGCTTCACTTACGAAGTGCTTCATATCATGGTGTAATTTTGCATAAGCTTCATCACTTGTTTTCTTGGATTCAGCCATTTTCTGTTCAAATAATGCCATATCTCCACTTGCTTTGGCTTCCTGAGCCGCCATAGCTGCCTGTCTGGACATCATAATCATTCTTCCAACACCAGGAACGTCATATTCTGGGTGGAACAACTGTAATGCAACCTTTGCATCATACTGATGTAATGTGTCAGCTAATTTCTTAAATGTAGGAATCTGGCGGTCATCACATAACTTTGGAGTTGGAGATGCTGTCATAACCGGTGCAACGTCACCAATTACGATATAGCTTGTTCCGCCCTTTGCAAGTCTTTCATAGAAAGCTAAGCTTCTTTCTCCGATAGAACCATCTCTTTCTTCATAACCAGTTGTTAATGGTGGGAACATAATACGGTTTTTCAGTGTTAAATTGCCCACCTTTAATGGTTGTAATAATAAGGATTCTTTGCTCATGTTAATAGCCCCTTTCGTATGTATATTTTAATTAAATTTCTATTTTCCCTACCTTTCATTTTACCACATATTACACTGTTTGACAATTTTTTACTAAGCTTTTTCTGATATTTCTCTTATCTCACTCTTTATTTTCACACTTTTCTCCTTTATTTTCATTTTTATCTATTTTACTTTTCAAAAAATTTATGATAACATAGTATCCAAAGACACATGAGAGAGTTTTCATTACCTTGTACATATTATTTCTGCAAGATTTTTGTATGTATTCTTTCATACCAAATTTTACGGAGGATGATTTATGAATTTACCAGAGAAAAAAGTCAAAGAACTGATAGACTTAATGAATTCCATGTCTAGTGCCGCAATTCCGGCACAAAAACCTATTATTGAAATGTTCAATTTAGCAATGGATGAAAAGATGTTAAATTACCTTATAACAGTTGGCACTGAATATCATACCAAGAATCAACTGGAAGAAATCTATCACAAAATGTATGGAGGCTCTAACGAGGATTGGGAAGCTTACTGGAACGAAATCATTACTATGAGCTTCGTACATCCCAAAAACAACGAAGAACGTCATCTCTACGGCTTATCGCCTATCTTTCCGGGCTGGGTAGAATTCTATACCAGCGGACCAATGGATGAAAAAAGAGCTGCTATTTTAGAAAAATTCATGGAATTCTGGGGGATACTTAAGAAATTAAACTTTGGTCCAATGCGTCTTCTCACTAACTACAAGGGTGAAAAGAAAGTAAAGGATGGGGTTCCTCCGAGAGTTTCTACTTACTTAAGCGTTACACCTGCTAATTCTGACAAGGCAGATTCCAGCAACAAAAAAACAATTACGATTAACCAGCCAGTAGAAGCCCAGCAGGCAATTCACCCTGCCGGTGATATTTATAAGCTGCTTGAAAAGAACAAAGAAGAAATTGCCGTTATGAACTGCTTCTGCCGTTCTCATAAGAAAATCAGTGGTGGTGAGCCTTGTGACTTTGACCTTCCAGTAGAAGGCTGTATTACCCTTGGCGCCTTAAGCCGTCAGGTCGTAGATAATGGTGTTGCCAGACACCTTCCTTATGAAGAAGCCGTTGTACTTATGAAGGAGTTTGAAGAAAAAGGCTGTATTCATACTGCATACCATTATAATAATGATGCCAACAATGACGAAATTGTAATCTGTAACTGTTGTGTAGACTGTTGTTTATTATACAATGGCTACCGTGAAGGTGGCTTAAGTAAAATTTTTGCACGCTGCTTCTACAAACCAGAACTCATAAACGAAAACCTCTGTGTTGGCTGTAATGTGTGCGCGAAATACTGTCCAACTGAAGCCACTTATTATGATAAAACTTCAAAAAAGCTCATATTCAATTATGAAAAATGTATCGGCTGTGGACAATGCGTGAACCAGTGTAAATTTGATGTACGTCAGATGGTAGAAGATCAAAGAGATGTATTTGTAAAGACCAAAAAGAATAGGGTTCGCCCCCAATAATGGGATATACCACCTCTACGATGATATATCCCCACTAGCTATCTACGTTTCCCGACTTTTATATTATCTCTGCCTAGTATCGAGATAGCCTTTGCCATTTCTTTTGCTATATCTGTACTCTGAAATGCTTCAAAAGCATCCGCACAATACTGATATTCCTTTTCTACTACCATAGGCATAATGCTCTGCATCACTTCCATTCCCCTGCTCTATTCATACAATTTTTGCCTTATTTTCAATACCTGAATAATCGGGCTGTCGCTCACGAGTGATTGTCATTAGGGACAACCTTTTTAGATATTTTAATTCCCCCGAATTCGGGGGAATTAAAAGTTCTGCATTCATATTATTTTAAAATCTTTACATTCTGTTCTTCCAAAATAGACATTTGATGTATAGCTATTTTGTTCAATTTCATCAATCGCTCTTTCTGACCTAATCCATCTTCAATCAATACTGCATTAATATTTTCCATATTGGAAAGACAAATCAATTCATTAATGCTTGCATAATCCCTGATATTCCCTTTTTTATCTGGATTTGCTTCACGCCATTGTTTAGCAGTCATACCAAACAATGCCATATTTAATACATCT
>CAZRLE010000147.1:0-5170 GCA_964600705.1 uncultured Lachnoclostridium sp.
TTCGTGAAATCACAGGTTTAGGCTTAAAAGAAGCTAAAGAAGCTGTAGATGGAGCTCCAACAGTACTTAAAGAAGGCGCTACAAAAGAAGAAGCTGAAGATATCAAAGCTAAATTAGAAGCTGAAGGCGCTAAAGTTACATTAAAATAATTTAAGACCTTTTAGATTTGAAGACGCGGTGGGATTTCCTGCCGCGTTTTTTGCGCGTTAAAATAAGCCATGCGCAGATGAACCGAATTGGCAGACGGGAGCTTGCTCGCAGACGGCCATATTTGTGTTCATCTGCATACGGCGCATGCCGCGACAACGAGCAAACCGTAGGGTTGCGAGTCTGTCGGCATGGCGAATAAGGAAGCTTCGCTGACAAATTTATCCACACTTCGAACGAACCCACCCTGTACATAAAAATTTCTCTTGCAACTGTGCATGCTCTGAGAATGTCTATGCTCTTGAATTTTTGCCCTTATGGCTCGGGGCTCCCATCGCCAGGCTTGCATTCCCGCCCCTCGCATAGCAAAAATTCTGCAACCATGACATTCTAACAGAGAAGCACGTTGTCGGGCGAGAAATTCTCAGGTACAGGGTGGGCTCTGCTGCTAGGGTGCTGGGGGATTTGTCAGCGAAGCTTTTATTTGTCACCGCCCGCGAATCTGAGAAACTCGCAAAGCGTGTTTCTTATGATTATATTAGAAGAAAAGTGGCGAGGGGGACGGAATTAGTTACTGAGAAATAATTTGACCATATGGTCGAGTAAATATATAATAAAGAAAATACCCTATTGCTTTGAGGAAAGGCGAAAAAGGTGAAAGTGCATAGGAGGGGAAATAAATGGTTACAATTTTTAATCGAAAGAAGCTGCTGGTGGAGTCTTCGGGACAGGAAGTTGCAAGAGTGCGTGGATTATTAGACGAGAAGGGGATTGAGTTTTTGATCGTCACTAAGCGTAATTCAAATATTTTGATAGGGCGATAGAGTTGATAAAGTGTTAGGGGGATTACATTCTATGAAGGGAAAAAGAATTATTGTATTAGCAATTTTGATTTTGGCTGTATTATTAACTGCGTGTGCTAAAGAATCAGCTGATACTGACATTAAAATAGAAAATTCTTCTGGTCAGATTTATCTGTATGGTGAAATGCATGGAAACAAACTGATTTATGAAAAAGAACTGGAGTTGTGGAAATCTTATTATGACAAGCAGGGTATGAGACATCTGTTTGTGGAACTTCCTTACTATACAGCAGAATTATTAAACCTTTGGATGAAAGCTGAGGATGATACGATTTTAAATGAAGTATATCGAGACTGGGAAGGAACTGTGGTTCATACGGAAGATACACTTGATTTCTATAAAGCAATCAAGGAGCAGTGTCCGGAGACTATTTTTCATGGAACCGATGTGGGACACCAATATTTTTCCACCGGGGAGCGCTATCTTTCTTATTTAAGGAATAATGGCATGACAGAAAGTGACCAGTATGTACTTGCCGAAGAAAATATCAAGCAGGGGAAAGAATTTTATTCGACTGCAGATGATGTTTATCGTGAAAATGCAATGGTTGCCAACTTTATTCGTGAATTTACTGTTTTAAATGATGCAGATATTATGGGAATCTATGGGGCAGACCATACCAACCTTAAGATTAGTGTTTATCATGGTAAAAAGAATGTTCAAAATATGGCAAAGCAGTTACATGAAGAATATGGTGAGAAGCTTTATACTGAGGATATATCTTGGCTGGCACTGAATAAGGAAGCATTGAGTTATGAAACCATTACGATTGGAGAAAAGGAATATAACGCAGCTTACTTTGGCAAGCAGGATTTGTCAGCCATGTTACCAGAATATCAATATAGAGAGTTCTGGGAGGTGGAAGATGCCTACGTGGATTTGAAAGAATGTCCGACAACAGGGAATGTATTGCCGTATGGCAATTATGTTATGAGGATTGAAGTAGGAAAAATCTATCTGGTGCAATACGCGCTTAGGGATGGATCGACTCGTAGAGAAGTGCATCGTGCAGATGGTAATGTATGGCAGGGCATGGAAATTACAGAAGAGATAAATGTTAAATAAAATAACGAGAAACACTCCGCGGCTCCAGTGAAAAATAGCGGAGTGTTTCTCATTGACAGATTAAATTAATAATAACCTATTAAATTTAATTGACGAACAGGTGTTTGTTGTGTAAAATTAGAATGGAATTAGAAATTAGATTTGATTTAGAAGGATAGAGTGCTTATATATGAAAGATAAAAAAGATGCGTTTCAAATACGAAACAGTACAATAGATTTTCTTGTATTTACAAAGCAAAATTCAGAAGATGGAATAGAAGTAAGAGTGCATGATGAGAATGTATGGTTAACTCAAAAAAACATGGCTCGGTTATTTGATTGCAGTTCTGATAATATATCGTTACATTTGAAGAATATTTTTAAAGAGGGTGAATTGGTAGAAGAAGCAGTTACCGAGAAATCCTCGGCAACTGCTTCAGATGGGAAAAATTACATGATGAAATTTTATAATTTGGATGCAATTATTTCGGTTGGTTATCGTATTAATTCTATTCGTGCGACACAGTTTCGCCAATGGGCAACAAAAATATTAAAGACATACACTGTACAAGGATATGTACTAGACAAAAAAAGATTAGAAAACGGAAAAATTTTTGATGAGGAATATTTTGAACATTTATTGGATGAAATTCGTGAGATTCGTGCCAGTGAGAGAAAATTTTATCAAAAGATTACAGATATATATGCAACATCAGTAGATTATGCAGAGCGTCAAGCAAGAAAACATATTCCAATGTCAATGGAGGATTGGGCAAGGAGATTGGACTTGTTTTTAGAATTAAATGAGGAAACGATCTTGGAAGGAAAAGGGAATGTTACAGCAGAATTTGCGAAAAGATTTGCAGAAGAGGAATTTGATAAATATAGAGAAATTCAAGATAGCCAATATCAAAGTGATTTTGATCGATTAGTTAATCAAATGCAGTAATTATAGTAGTTGTAATGAATCTCTTATTTTTTAAAACACTCATTTAAGTAATTTTTCTTGGATGGGTGTTTCGTAATTTATGTAGAATTTAAATGGGGGGTATATTTATAGATGAGTTAGGAGAAGTTTTGGGAAATAAAAAGGGAGTTGGTTTACACCAACTCCAAATACCCATATCCATTCTTACAAAGTCCCGCCCATTCTAGAATAGCTGCTAGTGAAGAAATCATTCGTGGACAGGAATCGCCTTTCTTCATTCGGAAGGAGTGAAGAGCTACATAACCTTCTACAGAATCTAGTGGAAGTGCGGCACTTCCGAGTTTACCCTGCATGGCGTTTCCTTTTGGGGCGGTTCCACCGGAACGTTCTAATAATTCAATGGCATTCCAGAAAGCGGACCATGGAAGAGAACGGCTGGCAGGTAAGTTCGTTGCACAGATACCGCTTCCAAATTCTTCGTAGTATATCTGAAAGGTCTTTCCTTTTGGGAGGGTAAGAGTGGCAATTCCACCACATTCATTTAATTTTTCTTTGATAATTCGAATTGGAAGACTATCATCATCATAGATAGGTAATTCTGTAATAACTGGCTCGATTTTAATTGGTTTTTCTTTGGCAGTATCTAAGCCAAGGTGTCTCTGAATTTTTTCTAACTGCTTCTTAGCTGCCGGATACGACAGCTTTAATTGTTTCTGAATTTCTTTTAAATTTCCGCTTTCCTGTAGGAATAATTCAATAAAAGCAAGTTCATCATTGCTGAGATAAGAAAATTTATTCAAAGTAAAGTCATTCGTTAATTCTAAGCCGCAACCTTTGCAGGACAATTTGCTAGCTATTAGTTTTTCCTTACATATTGGGCAAGTTCCAATAATATTTTGAGCCATGCAATTCACCTCATATTTCTATATATAGAAGAAAATTTGTGGGATTTTCGCACACAAATTTTTTTGTTGCCGATTCCTAATAATTTAAGAATACAATAAAATGTGAGAAAAGTAAAGTTAGATATAAATATTATTAAAATCTAAGTTAATATATGAACTGCGTGAAATAAACTTACTGGAATAACATGGAAAAACAGACAACCACAAAATACAGTAAACTTGCGTATTTTCGGTATTTTGGGCAATAAAAAAACATGCCAAAATAAGGGTTGACATGCTTGACTTAGTATGTTAAGATGAAAAATGCACTATTGTGGTTTTTTACGCGCTAAATTTCGCAACAAACAGATTATAGCACACAGAATAACAATAGTAAAGAGTTTTTTGAAATAAGTAAAACTAGTGCAAAAAATACAAGCACTTATTACAACCAGTCATGCAAGCTCTCACGCAATCATTACAATAACTTGTGCATGTTTGGGTTGTAAAATATCATAAAGGGGTGAAAACATCAATGGAAAAAAACAGAATTCGTCCACTTAAAGTTGGCAGCGGTGTAAGAATGAGTTATTCCCGTCAGAAAGAAGTTCTTGAGATGCCTAATCTTATTGAAGTTCAGACAGATTCTTACAAATGGTTCCTGGAAGAAGGACTCAACGAAGTTTTCAGAGACATTTCTCCAATTGAAGATTACAGTGAGCATTTAAGCTTAGAGTTCGTAAGCTTTGTGTTATGCGAAGATGATGTGAAGTATTCAATTGAAGAATGTAAGGAAAGAGATGCTACTTATGCAGCTCCATTGAAAGTGAAGGTAAGACTTCGTAATAAGGAAACTGAAGAAATCACAGAACATGATATTTTCATGGGTGACCTTCCATTAATGACTGCAACCGGTACATTTATTATTAACGGTGCAGAACGTGTTATCGTAAGCCAGTTAGTTCGTTCTCCTGGCATTTACTACGCAATCGGACACGATAAGATTGGTAAAACATTATATTCTTCTACCGTAATTCCTAACCGTGGTGCATGGTTAGAATACGAAACTGATTCCAATGATGTATTTTTTGTACGTGTAGATAGAAATAGAAAGGTTCCGGTTACTGTTTTAATCAGAGCATTAGACCATAGTGTATATGATTACAATGCAGACCCAACTAAGGGCTGGAACATCGACGAAGAAATCCACAGTGCTACAAATAGCCAGATTACAGAATTCTTCGGCGAAGAACCAAAGATTTTAGCTAGTATCCAGAAGGACTCTTCTGACAATTATCAGGAT
>CAZRLE010000148.1:0-5169 GCA_964600705.1 uncultured Lachnoclostridium sp.
GCATTGTATACGGAAAAGGAAACAAAGAAAGACGAGTGTACAATAATTGATATGAGAGAAGGAGAACCTATTTATAATACCAATGACTTAAAAAATTATCGTAAAAAGGTAGAATTTTATTTAAAAGAACATAAGGATAAGTTGTCGGTATATAAGCTTCGTAACAATAAGCGTTTATCGGAAGGGGATTTAAAGGAATTAGAAAAGCTTTTGTGGGAAGAGCTGGGGTCTAAAAATGATTATGAAAAAGAATATGGAGATACACCAATTGGTCGTTTGGTTCGCAAAATAGTTGGTGTTGATAGAAATGTTGTAAATGAGGCATTTGGTGAATTTTTGACAGAAGAGAAGTTAAATGTCAACCAGATTCGTTTTGTGCGTTTGATAGTTGACTATATTGTTGCGAATGGAAATATTGATGATAATCGTGTGCTGATGGAAGAACCTTTCCGGTCAGTTGGAAGTATTACAACGTTATTTAAGGATGACATGGGAACAGCAAAACGCATCATGGATGTTGTGGCGGATATAAAACGCAACTCAGAAGAAATAGCATAACCCATCATTAATTCGATGAAGGAGAATTACACCTATGAACAAATGGAAAGTTAGATTTCTTGCCTTTATGATGGCAATTGTACTTGCATTTACCACAGTGCCAAGTGCTTCCGCAACGGAAGCAACAACCTATATTAGCAGTAATATGACAGAAGAAAAGATAGAGATTGCATTTCAGGGAAGTAATATTATTTTTAAGGATTTTCCCGACCGCGAAGATTTTAATTATGTCATGCTTTCTTTGTATGGAGCAGATAATAAGACTTATTTGCAAGGAACATATTCTACTGCTTCGGATATTACAATGTCAACAAGTGGTATAACAGATGGTACATACTGGATTCAGATATACAAGGCACCAGAGCAATATACAACCTATTGGAGTTATATGTACCAGAAAAAGGGGTTACAGATTGTCGTTCAGAATGGAATGGTAACGTGTGTGGCATCTCCTGTTTTTGAACACAATAAATCGCTTTATGAAAGTAACTTATCAAGCAAAGCAGCATTGGAATACTATTTACAACCGTCTTATGGTGTGGAGAGTGAGGATAAAGCGATTATTAAATTAGCAAAGTCTATCGTGGATGATACGGATACTGATTATGAGAAAGTAAGAAAAGTACATGACTGGGTAGCTAATAATGTCTGGTATAACTGGGATGGTTTGCTTAATGGAAGTTATGGTGATAACAGTGCAACAGGAGTGTTGGAATCTAAGATTTCAGTATGTCAGGGATATGCAAATCTTTCGGCCGCATTACTTCGTGCATTGGGGATTCCTACGAAAGTAGTTACGGGTTATGCTTTAGGAGCTACGGGAGGCAATCAGTGGACGGATAGCCTTGTAGCAGGTACTGAAACCAATCATGCATGGAATGAAGCCTATGCAGATGGTAGATGGGTGATATTTGATGCTACATGGGATTCTAGTAATAAGTATGAGAATGGCACATTTTCAACAGGAACCGGCTTAGATGGATATAAATATTTTGACCCTACTATTGAGAGCTTTTCTTATGATCATAAAATAATAGATGGTGACGAATATAAAGCTGAATTGGGGCGTGAATTGGACCGTTTGGCAATGGAGTCGGTGAAAAAGAATCTCGTAAGTCAGATAACTTTGAAAAAGGGAACAAAGTCCAAGAAATTAGTTCCTAAATTTGCTTCTTACGAAGGGGAAAGCTTGAAAAAGAGAGTTACTCTTACTTTTGAAGTTTCAAATCCTTCCATTGTAAAGGTAAATAAAAAGGGAAAGATAACTGCAAAGAAGGCAGGCACTACATCAATTACAGTGAGGGCAACAACAAAGACCAGCTCTTTGAGATGGAGTGTAAGAGTAACGATAAACTAGAGCCAAGTATGTTACAAAACAATATATATAAAGAAAGAGGTACACACTATGAGAGAAATGCGTCGTAAAAATCAGCTTTTATCCGAACAGGAAACACTAGACATTATGGAACGGGGTACCAATGGTGTTCTTGCGGTATTAGATGCGGATGGATATCCATATGCAGTACCAGTAAGCTATGTATATTGTGATAGAAAGATTTATATTCATGGTGCCAAGATGGGGCATAAAATTGATGCCATTAAAAACTATGAAAAGGCATCTTTTTGTGTGGTGGATAAAGACCAGATTGTACCGGAGAAGTATACAACTTATTTTAGAAGTGCCATTGCTTTTGGTAAAATTCGTCTCTTAGAGGAAGAAGCAGAAATGAAGTCTGCTCTTATGAAGCTTGCAATGAAATATTCCCATGCCATGGGTGAAGCTGGCTGTGAGGCAGAAATGAACAAAAGCTTCCCAGCAGTTGGTATGATTGAATTAGACATTGAACATATGACTGGCAAGGAAGCAATTGAACTGGTTCGTGCAAAACAGGCAAAATAGAGTGATTATATATTCAAGTGAAGTATATAGCATTACAGTGTCAGTTCTTCTTTGGTTATAGATTTCGTTAAAAATAACATACCAATATAAGCGAAACATAAAAACAGGCAGACACTAAGTAAAAGTACTAAAGGTGCAAGTGGCTGTAAGGCAGCAAGGTACTGATAAAATTTTAAGAAAATGAATCCCAACAAAATAAGGATAAGGCATGGTTTCCCGATACAGTTGACAGCGTCAATTGGAAGGGAAACCATTTTTGTTATAGAGATATAATCCAATAAGGTTAAAAGAAGCTGGCTGATGAGCAGGCTGATTAGATAACCATTGATGCCAAGCGTTGGTACGAAGAGACAGATAAAAACAATTTTTACGCTTAAGCTGATGGTAGTATTGAGAAATGTAATATAAGTTTTACCAAGCCCATTTATCATGCTTCCAAGGGTAGTGGAAAGGTACATAAAAGGACAAAGCCAGGATAGAATTACCATAAAATATCCGGCAGATTCGTTATGAAAAAATACCCGTCCCAGTGCATTTCCAAATAAAATAAACACGAAGGTGGAAAAAATACCAATGATTAAGCTGCATTTTATGGTGAGTTGTCCGATGGTTTGTATTTTCTTTGTACTGCCTGTGGCATGAGCTTCTGAAATGGTAGGCAACAAAAGAACTGCCAGGGAATTGGTAATGGCAGAAGGAAACAAGATAAATGGCATAGCCATACCGGATAAAATGCCATAAAGACTTAAACTTTCACTTGTGGTTAGTCCGAATTTTTGTAAGGTAAAGGGTACCAATACCGCTTCAAAGCTATGTAAAAGGCTTATGATTAACCGATTGGCGGTAAGGGGCAGTGCGAGGGTGAAAAGTTTTGAAAGGGGAGACGGAACTTTGTATTCTATCAATGCTTTTGTTTTTGAAGGGATGGATTTCTTGGTTTTATAATCTTCGATTAGAAAGGATAAAATACTGTAAATGTCAGAAGCGATTTCTCCAAGAACAATACCAAAGGCAGCAAGCTCGCAGGTGACCTGTGTGTTACCATTACCCAGTGAGAGGGCGAGAAAATAAACAGAACCAATGCGGACAAGCTGTTCTAAAAGCTGTGTTGAAGCAGGAATGCGGGTTTTTCTAAGCCCATAATAATATCCATTTAAACAGGCTGTAATACCGCAAAAAGGGTAAACGGTAGAAAGAATACGAAGGGACTGACTGCAACGAGGCTCCATAAGAAGCCGCTTAGCAATAAAATCACTTTGGGTATAGACAAGAATGGATAAGGTAACTGCAATAGACACAGAAAGTAGTATGCCAGTTTTTAATATATTTTTCTGATGTCTGGATGCACCTGCTTTGTCAGGTGGAGGGCAGTTGGCAATAAGCTGGGATATGGCGGTTTGGATTCCGGAAGCATACAAGGTAAAGCAGATGCCATAAACCGGAAATATCATCTGGTAAAGTCCAAGGGTTTCTGTGGACATGGTGTTGGAAAGGTAGATTTTATAAAAAAAGCCCATAGTACGAGTGAGAAGTCCTGCAAGGGTGAGAATCAGGGTTCCGGTAACAAGAGGATTTTTTTTCAAACTTGACCTCCGTTTAAGAAAGATTGTTCTTCATAATATATAAAAAGAGGTCTTTATTTATGTTAGTTTTAGTAGAAATTTTGAAATGAGAAAAGATGCCAATATTGGTAGAAATTTCTTTGGAAAACTTTTGTGAAAACATTGACAGAATAGGGGGAGAGTGGTACTATAAAGCTTGTTGAAAACCAACTGATTTACTAGGAATTAAAACAGTGGGAATTGAAATACTAGGAATTAAAGCATTCGCTTTAGAATGGGGGCTAAGGATGAAGTTATCAACCAAAGGAAGATACGGGCTTAGAGCAGTGCTTGATTTGGCGTTAAACAGTACCGAAGAAGCAGTTGCGTTAAGTAGTATTGCAGAACGACAGAATATTTCCATTAGCTATCTGGAGCAGTTGATTGCAAAGCTTCGTAAAGCAGAAATCGTAAAAAGTACAAGAGGTGCCAAAGGCGGTTATGTTCTTGCAAGACCAGCTGAAGAAATTTCAGTTGGTGAGATTTTGCGATGCTTAGAGGGAGATTTAAGTCCTGTTGACTGCGCTGAGATTATGGGTGGAGAATCAACCTGTAATGCTTCGGAGATTTGTGTTACCAAGTTTGTTTGGAAGCGAATTAATGACAGTATCAACGAAGCTGTAGATAATCTGATGCTTTCAGAATTGGTGGCAGAAGGTCATGGAATGAAGGCGAAGAAGATGGGGAGTTCAGATAAGAAGACAGAAAACCTTTGTTAATAAAGCAATAGGCATAGATATAGCTGATGCTGAATAAAAGGTTTATAGGATGAAAATATTTTCCGAATGGGATATGGATAAATAGGAGATGAGTGGTATGAATAAGAAAATTTATTTGGATAATGCAGCTACAACAAGAGTCAGACCAGAAGTTGTGGATGCGATGTTACCATATTTTACAGAGTTATATGGAAATCCTTCCAGCGTGTACGAATTTGCATCTCAGAATAAGAGTGCAGTAGATAAGGCAAGAGATGTGATTGCAAAATCGCTTGGAACAGATGGAAAAGATATTTATTTTACAGCAGGTGGAACAGAGTCAGATAACTGGGCTTTAAAGGCAACAGCAGAGGCTTATAAGGATAAAGGTAATCATATTATTACTTCCAAG
>CAZRLE010000149.1:0-5114 GCA_964600705.1 uncultured Lachnoclostridium sp.
TAATGGAAGCTGACACACCTGTCTCTTCTTTTACTTCACGAAGTGCTGTTTCCTTAAACTCTTCGCCTTCTTCCACCGTACCTTTAGGTAAAACCCATCCTTCATACTTATTCTTATAATTCTTATACAGTAGTAAAATCTTTCCTCTGAAAATAACCACACCGCCACAGCTCGTTGCCTCTACCATCGCAATGCCTCCTGTACTTTTCGCCTGTTATGGCAAAATGGTGTGTTAAAACTCTGTATCTAGTATACACGTTTTTTTTTGACATTTCAATGGTAAATTATTTTAAATATGTTTCAAACATTTTCTTTGCAATTGGCACAGCCGACTCACTTCCAGTACCACCATTTTCCACTATAATACTTACTACAATTTCCGGTTTATCTGCTGGTGCATAGCCTACGAACCAGCCATGAGAAGATTTATTTGAGTCATATTCTGCAGAACCAGTCTTTCCGGCACTGGTAAAGGCAAGTCCATTCAAACCGTAAGCAGTTCCATCTGTTACTACAGCTTCCATATACTCACGAAGTACCTCTGCCTCTTCCTTAGTAATAATTTCACCATAGACTTCCGGTTCATACTGCTTTACTACATCTCCATAACGATTTTCCAAATGTTCTACCACATAAGGCTTCATCATAGTCCCGTTGTTGGCTATTGTTGCAGTTATCAATGCATTGTGAAGCGGTGTAATCTGGGTTTCTCCCTGGCCAATGGCAGTCTGCGGCAATTCATCATCCTTTGTATTGGCATCCACTACAAAGCTGCTGGCATTCGATGGCAAGGCTGTAGGAAGCTCAGTATTAAATAAAAATGCATCGCACAATTCTCTCCATGCTGTTTTATCCAGCATACTACCAATATTTGAAAAGGAGGTATTACAGGATTTGGCGAAGGACTGGATTAAATCCTCTTCCCCATGTTCTTTACCATTGTAACAGTTAATCACTACATTGCTAAATACATCCCTGCCCTCACAGGTATATCGATAAGCCTCATATCCTTCTCTTTCCCTGATAAACTCCAGAGCCGTTAATATCTTAAAAGTAGACCCTGGCGGGTATAAGCCCTGTGTTGTGCGATTTACCAGTGCAGAATCCTCATTCTCATCCTCTACTAATTTTTCCCATACGCTGTCAATGGTATTGGGATTATAATCCGGCTTTGATACCATTGCCAAAATCTTTCCTGTAGATGGTTCCAGTGCAACTACTGCTCCTTTTCTGTTTCCTAACGCTTCATAAGCCGCCTTCTGAAGTTCGACATCCAGAGTCGTAACCACATTATCACCTATACTTTTTTCACCCCGAAGGTCATTTAGGGCAATCAATAATGGATTTTCACCTGAAGTAAGCAGATTGATATTCTGTAACTGTTCCACTCCTGTTTTTCCATTTGAAAATCGTCCTACTATATGACAAAAAATATTATTGTATGGGTAGTTCCTCACTTCATTTCCATACTTATCCACTAAGGTTTCTGCCAGAACTTCTCCCTGATTTCCAAGAATTTTCCCTCTTACTACTCTCTTAGCAAGAAGTTCCTGCCTCTTATTATAAGTATTATTGATTACATTCGGACTATCTACTGCAATAAAATAGATAAAGTTTGCAAGAAGCAATACAAATATTCCAATGAAAAGATAGCTAATAAATAAAATTTCCCGATTACTTTTCTGTTTCTTCTTCCTACGAACTTCTCTGTCTTCTTCGACCAATGCGCCCTTCTGTTTGTTCTGTTTTCTCATTCCTAGCCTCCATCTTCTTTCCCTCATTCCGATTGTTGAGTACATACATTCCCTGAATAATACTAAACAATACAATAGTACTTAGCACAGAACTTCCGCCATAACTAATCAGTGGCAATGTAACTCCCGTAGATGGAATAAATCTTGTTACTCCGCCAATATTTAACAATACCTGACAGATAAACATGGTACTAAGTCCTACTGCCGTCAGCTTATAAAAACGCCGTTTCATTTTCATGGCAATATTCACAAACATGATATAACAGCTTAAATACACTAAAATAAGACAAATTGCAAATACTCCGCCTAACTCCTCTGATATGGCAGGAAAGATAAAATCACTTTCACTTAACGGAATACTGGTTGGCAGACCTTTACCAAGTCCCATTCCAAACCATCCTCCTGTTCCAATGGCAAACAAGGAATTTGCAAGCTGATATCCTCCGGTATCAATGTCCTTAAATGGATTCTGCCACGCACTGACACGCACCTGCACATGGCTAAATAACTTTGTTGCAATTACTGCTGCCACAGCTCCCGCCCCTAATCCACCAAACAGATAAAGAGGCTGTGTTGTTGCTACGTATAGAACAACAAGATATGTCGTAAAATATAAAAGTGCTGCTCCTAAATCTCTCTCTGCTACTAATATCAGTACATAAACTGCCGCACCAATGGTAATAATTACAACATCCTTAAATTGGTCTTTATGAGACAACAAGGCTGCAATAAAGAACACAAACAATATCTTTACAAACTCCGATGGCTGTAGGGAAAATCCACCAATCTGAATCCAGTTGGAAGCTCCATACTTAGTAACTCCCACTCCCGGTATAAATACCAGCAAAAGACACAGAATCCCAATCACCTCATAGAACCATCCAAGCCTGTCTAAATATTTGAATTTGTCTATGACAAATGGGACTATAAGACATACTGCCATCCCAATTGCTGCCATCATAAGCTGTCTCTGTGCCAAATCATAATCAAGCCTTAACAGCATCACATAGCTTATGCTTAAAAACATACGCATATTATTGAAAATAAGCTGTGACATATTCCGATATACACCTTTATATATCACACCCGTCACAAACAAAAATCCAACCTCCAGCCCATACAGCACCAAAATTCTTTGGTCCTTCATATCCATCAATAATAACAAATGGCATATCAAATGTATCAAATACATCAAAATACTCTGATACCTGCACAGTCGCTTCTGTCGTTCCTTGTTCCCATTCTGAAACATGGTAAAGCAGTAAAACGTATACATAGTAAACAAAATAATAATGATATACTTTGATAATTGAATTACTACATTTTCCAATCCATCACCTACTCAATTCCACGATAAAAATGTCCCTTTGTTGTATTAGACAAAGGCTCCGCCTCAATCCTCTCACAAAAGGCATTCGCAAATACCTTTAAAATCTTTTCTGTCTGTTCCTTAGATTCCATTGTAAAATCCAGTCTCAGCCACTTATGACCCATTTTCTTAATTGTATCCACATCTTCTAATAACGAAACTGCCTGTCCATCATAAATGATGTTATAACAGCATTCACAACGATTCACCACTCTGTATTCCTTACCCATTCGGTCTTTTAGAGTATGAAAGCCCGTGTATCCTTTGTCCTTCTGACATTTTTTACAATTATCCAAAAGACACTGTGCCGTTACCATGTGTGGAATATGACCATACACAATCAACGCAGAAGACGTATTATCACAGCCTTTTATCTCTCCGGCATTTAGTTCTACACTTGTAGTATATTCTAAAATCCCCTTTTCCTTCCAAAATTCCTTAGCTTCCTGATTTAAAGTATACAGGTTAGAATCCAGCATCATAGATTTCTCAGGATATTTCTCCTTAATCAATGCAATCTGTTCCATGCTTCTTACTAAAAAGCCATCCATCATACCCTCTGCACACGGATTCAAAAGTGCATCTGACTTCTTAAAACGTTCGATATATGGAAGTGCCAGATAACATTCCTTTCCAGCCTTATGAACTAATTCTGCCATTTCCGCAAAACCCTCACCTACCGACAGCTTGCTCTTCTTATCATCAAAGAAATGCTCTACGCTAATTGCAATACGTTTCACCTGTGGCATCTCACAAGCTACCTGCAACTGTTCCCTATTCCATACCGTTACAAGGAAACCATTCGCTTCACTGGCATTGGCATCAAAAGTTCTTTTTTCTTTTTCTCTAACAACTTCCACAGCTTTTCTGCTATATCCGGCTAAAATAGCCTCCTCAAGCTTACTTAAAGCTTCTCTTCGAAGTTCTTTTAACTTTCCAGCAGGAATAAATACATTTCCGTTTACTTCTGCTTTCAGTTCAATAAATTCATACTCCGTATTCGCAATCTTACTAATTCCTGATAACAACTTCTCTTCTGTCATCGGTTGGTTCTGTGCTGCTTCTGCCACGTCACCAGACACTTCTACTGCAATACTACGCTTACAATCTGTAAGCTCTAATTTAACCGGTTCTCCTACCGAAACCTTCAAAATTCCCTTAATCAGAATCTTTGTTCCTGTTTCCATGTAACTATCTGCGATATAACTTAAAAGCTTCTGGTTCTTAGTACGATACACAAGATTACCCGGAACAATCTTACTTCCCGGTTTAAACTTAGCTTTGATTATCATACCTGCCCTGCAATCCTCTTTTACCGTATAGTCATAAAGATTTTTCTCTTGCTCATTGCGGAATTCCAGCACATCCTGCCCATATATCTCTTTAGAAAGCTTAATCTGCGCTTCAATCCCTTTTACCTTAACTACTTCTCCAACCAAAACACCATTATGATTTGGACGGTTAAAGGACATCATCTTCTTTCCATGATACTGCTTATAATATCCTGTTGTAAAACTTCCTCTATTATATAAATCCATCAGATTAGAAATATCTTCCTCATATTCCTTCTTATGCTTACTTAAATACTCTGCATAACCTTCTCTTCCAAGTTCAAGATACAAGTCCAGATATTTCCCATACACATAAGCTGTATAAGCGGTATATTCCGGACGTTTCATTCTTCCTTCAATCTTAAAAGAATCAATTCCGGCATCTACTAAGTCAGGAATGAGGGACATCGTACAGATGTCCTTTGGACTAAGAAGATAGGAACCACTTCTTTTCTCACCGTCTAACATATAATTCATACGGCAAGGCTGTGCACAACGGCCACGATTCCCACTTCTTCCACCAATCATACTGCTCATAAGACATTGTCCAGAATAGCAGTAACACAAAGCGCCATGGACAAAACATTCAATTTCAACTGGATAGCCAGCTTCCAGAGTAGTTCTTCTTATCTCTTTTATCTCTTCCATGGAAAGTTCTCT
>CAZRLE010000150.1:0-5018 GCA_964600705.1 uncultured Lachnoclostridium sp.
AATTATCCTTTAACCGCGCCTACGATACCATTTGCAAAACTCTTTTGTAATGCAAGGAACAAAATACCGGTAGGCAATGAACAAATTAATACGCCTAACATCAACACGCCATAATCGATACTATAACCAACCGATAAATTAGTCACCAACATGGGCATCGTCTGTGATTTTTCAGACATCATAATTACTTTGGGCCAAAGGTAATTATTCCATGCATTCATAAAAGTTACTGTCATTGCAGCTGCATATGTAGACTTCATTGTCGGAACAAACATAGTTGCAAAGATTCTTATTTCACTTAATCCATCTATTCTGGCTGCTTCAATAATATCCATTGGAAACGATCTTGCGCTCTGTCTAAACAACATAATCAAAAACGGTGTTGATATTGTCGGTAATACATAAGCAATCCAAGTACTCTGCAAATTTAAAGTTGTAAACATCTTAAAGAGTGGAATTAAAGTTGCCGCAAACGGAACCATCATTGCTAATAATAAGATTTCCATGAGTCGGTCTTTCATCTTGTCATGATATATTTCGAAACCATACCCTGCAATTGAACAAACAAGAAGAGATAATACACTAAGAATGGTAGAGAATAACAAGGAGTTCCCGAAAGCTCTTCCTACATTTTGCTGTTCCAACAGTTTCGTAAGATTCTTGATAAGATTTGTGCCAAAAATTAACCTTCCACCTAAAATATCTGTACTGTTATTTGTGGATGCAGATATCATCCAGTAAAGTGGGAAAACGGAAATAAGAGATGCTATTGTAAGAATTACATAGGTAAATACATTTTTTATTTTTCTCATCTCTTATCACCCACTTTCATCTGAATAAAGGATAATACCGCAACCAAAATAAAGATAATATACGACATAGCAGCAGCGTATCCAAACTGTGGATTATATTCAAAGGATACTTTATAAATATAGTGAGACATTGTTATTGTCGAATTAGCTGGTCCACCACCGGTAAGATTTACGGATTCATCAAACAACTGTAACGTACCGTTAATTGACATGATTGTAGTTAACAAAATAGTTGGCCGCAGCAAAGGCATTGTGATTTTGAAGAATGTCTTTACCGGACCCGCTCCGTCAATCTTGGCCGCTTCATATAAAGAATCATCAATGTTTTGTAATCCAGCCAGATAAAATACCATATTGTATCCTGTCCAGCGCCAAATCAAAGCAATAATAATTACAATTTTTGCCGTTTCTTCCTGAGCCAACCAATTGATACGTGAACTGATTAATCCTAAATTTAAAAGAACTGTATTGATATATCCGTCAAACGAAAATAATGTTTTAAAAATAATTGAGTAAGAGACCAAAGCCGTACAGCAAGGGAGGAAAATAGCTGTACGGAACAGGCCCTTACACTTCAGATCCTTTTTGTTAAGCAATAGTGCCAAAAATATTGCTAATGCCAACATAATGGGGACCTGTATAATCAAATATAAAAAATTATTCTTAAATGCTGTCCAAAATACTCTTTCTTCCAGTAGTCTGCTATAGTTATACAAACCATTAAACTTAAGATTATTTCCGATTCCGGATTTAAATGATAATATCAATGCCTGAAACATTGGATAAAAATTCATGGCAAAAATCAGGATTGTTGCCGGGAGTAAAAATATCCATCCGGTTATATTGTATTTTTGATTTACCGTTAAACCCTTCCTTGAGGTTTTCATAGTACCATTTCCTTCCTACTAATAATCCGAAGGATTCCATGTTAGGATCCTTCGGATCATTAAACTAATTACTTTCCAATATTAAATTCAACTGTAGCCTGAGCTTCTTTAATCGCTGTCTCTAAATCAAGTTTTCCACTCATAACATTTGCAAGTGCAACACCTAATGCTTCTTTTTCCTCTGACCAGTAGATACCCTTGTTAATTGTAGGAATCTTTCCTCCGAAAGATACAATCTTTGAATAAATTGCTTCGTTTCCAAAGTATGCAGAAACTTGATTGTAAGCATCTGAGTTTGCTGCAGGCAAGTATGTAGCTATCGCACCTAATGAACCAAGGATACTATCATAGAATTCTGTGTTGCTAGCCCATGTGTCCTTAAAGAAATCAACTGCAAGTTCATAATTATCGCATGTTGATGAAATAGCCCATGTAGAACCACCCTGTGCAGAATAGTTAGTAGCACCTGGATAATCATTTAACTTAGGCATATTAGTTACAGCCCAATTACCTTCCTGCTCTGCCTGGTCTGTAGACATAATAGTTGCGCATATCCAAGAACCATTAATGGTACCTACAACATTACCATTGTTGATTGAACCCTGGTAACCTGACCAGTCTGTCTGTTCCTGTAAAATACCTTTTTCAACCAATTCCATGTATACATTCATGGCTTCAACAAGACCATCATTGTTTACAAGTGAAATATCACCTTTTTCATCGAAAACAGAAATGCCTGCTGACTGAAGAATCATATTTAACAAATCAGGCTCACCCTGTACGTTTGTGAGCATTGGCATACCTGTTTTAGCAAGTACGTCTTCACCGATTGTAATAAACTGATCCCATGTGATATCTGTTAAGTCATTGATTGAATAACCAGCCTTGCTTAAATAGTCAGTTCTGTAGCAAGCAATTACTGTGTTACTGTCATACGGAACACCATAGTTCTTGCCATCTCTTACAGAGTTAGCAACTTTAGCTGATGCAAAATCGCCAAAAGGAATTCCTGAATTTGTCAAATCAGCAAATACTTCTGGATAGTTCTGAAGATACTTTGCAAATACCTGGTCATCCATTAAGAAGATATCAGGAAGTGCATCGAGTTCATTACTCATCGCGTAAGTCTGTACGAGTGTCTGAATATCAGCTGATACAGTTTCAACAACATTGATTTTTACATTTGGATTGTTAGCAGTATAAATCTCTCCTGCTTTTTTCATTGCATCAACATTGAATGCATCCCAACACCAAACTGTTAATACCTGTTCTTCTGTAGCAACCTCTCCTGATTCGCTTGAAGAACCCGGATCAACAGAAACATCGTTGCCTCCACCACATGCCATTAATGACAATGTCATTACAGCTGTTACTAACAAAGCTAAAATTTTCTTTTTCATGTTTCCCTCCATATATATTTGTTTTTTGTTGTAAACTCATTCTAGCATTTGGTTTTTTTTAACTCATAGAAATATCTTGTGCTGTTCTTTTCATTTTTTTTGTTGATACGTGATTTTTTTACATTATTTTTAGAATTTTATACTATTTCAATGCTTATAAAATCAAAAAGCAGTAGTAAGATTACTCTCTTACTACTGCCTGTGCTTTGATTTGTGTGTTGATAAGACATTGTTCTATATTATTATCCAGTAGAGCTTTTTGGAATTCCACTTCCAGAATATCCTCAATCTCATAAGTCTTACTACCATAATTAACAATTGGAATATCCTTCGTCAGCATGGTCAAGAATTTGGTTACCTGTTGTCCACCAAAAAAGGGATCTGCTGCATCAAAATTAGAATAAATCGAAGGGTCTTTAACCGCCGGCAAAATACCGATTTCTTCAATTAAACTGTTGATAAACGCATCGTTTTCAGCAAACATTTCTACCACAAAATCAGTTGCCGCTTCGGAATTTGACGAGTTCTTCAAAACATACCATGCACTTCCCCCTACATTGGAAGCCGCCACCGCGTTTGGATTTTCATTTACAATCGGAATCTGCGTCACTCTCCACAATCCCTCTTGCTCCGGATTGGCTTTTATACTGGAAATAATCCAACCACCTGTAATAACACTTGCAACCTGTCCGGTTTGAAACGCCGATATAAATTCGTTCCAACCATTCACACTGATTCCTATCTCTTCCGTAAGCAGCTTTCTAAATACTAACAGTGCTTGTTCTAACGCTTTGTTTTTCTCTATGTTAGCCACCTGGCCATCCATTTTTACATACCAGCTTCCATTACTCTGCATGATAATACGTACTAAAGGTAAATCCGTTGGATCTAAGGTCAACATAGGCACACCGGTTTTTTCATAAACAGTTTTGCCAATTTCGATATATTCGTCCCAATTCAGATTTTCCATATCCGCTTCTGTAAAACCGGCTTCATTCAAAATATCTATTCTGTAAAACAAGGCAGCGGTACCGCTATCAAACGGGATTCCGTACATGGATTCTCCCCTTGAACAAACCTTTGTTTTGTAATCGGCAAACTTCTCTTTGTTGACTCTGTTTGTCAATTCCACGAATTCATCTTCATATGCAGACAAAACTGCCTGTACATCATAATCCTCAATCATTATAATGTCCGGCAAATCATCATATAAACCGGCTGAAAGCATATTCTTTGTATCTGTAAGAATCTCTTCCCTTTCTTTGGTTTCAACAATAATTTCAATATCTTGATTTGTCTTACAATATTCCGTCACGGCCATCTTGGCTGCCTTTACATTAAAAGTCTCATCCCAAGTCCATATTACAATCTGATTTGACTTACTATCCGTTTCCTTGCCAGAATCAAAATATTGTTTTACATGACATCCGCCTGCAAGCATACCCAATATAAGAACAACAAGAATGAGCACTATCCTCTTTTTACTCTTCATCCATATTCTCCTTCTCCCTTGCAGGAAGCTTAATGGTAATAGACGTTCCTACTCCATCCTCACTGTCAATTACAAGCCCATATTCTTTACCATAAATAAGCTTAATACGGTCTTGAACATTGTTAATGCCAATGCCTGTAAAATGCTCTTTATTACTTTCACCGCTAGCCAGTTTTTCCGTCTGCTCCTGTGTCATTCCTACGCCATCGTCAACCACTTTGATTTCTAAATTGTTCTCTTTAACCTGCATCACAATTTGAATCGTCCCGCTTTTACCATCTGGAAAAGCATGAAAAAATGCATTTTCTATAAAGGGTTGTATCAACAGTTTGGGCAGCATGCAGTTCTTACAACCGTTAGAAATAAAATACTCTACCTTAACCGCCTCACCATATCTGACATGATTAATCAGAATATAATCATTAAG
>CAZRLE010000151.1:0-5015 GCA_964600705.1 uncultured Lachnoclostridium sp.
CACCACCAAGACAGGTAGCTGCACCACCAAATGGTTCAATTTCTGTTGGATGGTTGTGTGTTTCATTTTTGAAAAATACTAACCATTCCTCTTCTTTACCATCAATTTCTACCGGAACAACAATAGAGCAGGCATTGATTTCATCAGACTCTTCCATATCATCCAGTTTGCCTTCACGTTTTAATTTACGCATAGCAATTAAAGCGATATCCATTAAGGATACATATTTATCTGTTCTTCCAGCGAAGATTTCTTCTCTGTCTTTTAAATATCTTTCATAAGTTTCCATAATTGGTTCATGGCAGAAACCATCTTCAAAGGATACGTTCTTAAGCTCTGTTAAGAATGTAGTATGACGGCAATGGTCAGACCAGTATGTATCTAACACACGGATTTCTGTCATAGATGGGTCTCTCTTTTCTTCATCCTGATAATATTTCTGGATATGTAAGAAATCCTTGAAAGTCATAGCAAGATTTAAGGATTCATAAAGTTCCTTAAGTTCTGCTTCTGCCATATCTTTAAATCCGTCAAAAATAATCACATCTGCCGGATTTTCAAATTCTGTTACTAAAGTTTCAGGTGTTTCTTCTCCTGCAATTCTGGAATCTACAGGGTTTACACAGTATGCTTTGATTTTTCCAAATTCTTCATCAGAAATAGAACCAGATAATACATAAGTAGTAGCTGATTTGATGATTGGTTCTTCTGTTTCATTTAAAAGCTTAACACACTGTTGTGCAGAGTCCGCTCTCATATCAAACTGTCCGGGAAGGTATTCTACTGTGAATACTCTGTCTGTCGCTTCTTTTGTAAAATCACCTTCAAATAAAATATCTACCGGTGGTTCTGAAAATACGATATTTAAAGATTTTTTATAAGTTTCTTCACTTACATTTTCCATGTCATAACGTGCTAAAACTCTAACCTTTTCTAATGAATTGATTCCAAGGTAGCTTTTTAACTCGCCAATCAGTTCTGCTGCCTTTACGGCATAAGGAGTTTTCTTTTCAACATAAATTCTCTTAACGTTGCTCATTACTGTACCTCCAGATGTATTTTTTATGCTTTTGTTCGCAAAAAACTCTATATGTTATCTGATATCATCATACCATAGCCCATCTCTTTTATAAAATTACTATTTATTAACTTTACCATTAGGTCTTCTTATAATCAAGAACACAAATTTAATATCATCTTATAAATGCATAAAAGAAGCAGCCCTATATCAGGACTGCTTCCAAATAATACAATTCTTTTTGAGATATCTTAATAAGTAAGGTCACCTAACTGTACCTTCTTCCAGTCACCTTCAAAAGTCTTTACGTCATATTTTGCTTTTACTGCTTCATAATCAGACTTGTAAAGTTCTTCTGCTTTCTCTGTTAAAGCATCAGCAAGTTCTTTTTCGTAACGTGCAGAAGAATTGTTATTCTTCATTCTGATAACATAATAGTAACCATCTTCTTCGATAATATCAGTTACTTCGCCATTTGCCATTGCCATAATCTTAGCAGTTGTTTCTTCTGCAAATACGCTTTCATCTAAAATAAACTCATCTGTATCATAAGCTACTACAACTTCTTCGCTGTCAGCATCTTCTGTCTTTTCAATTACATTGCTCCAGTCAGAAGAAGCCTGTGCTTTTTCTGCTACTGCTTTGATTGCATCGTAACGTGCTGCTTTTTCGTCTGCAGTAAGCTCAATCACATTGCCTTCTTCATCTTCTGTTCCTTCTAAGCTGATTTCGAAATATTCGATATCATACTGTCTTAAAGCTTCTTTATCTAAAGAATCTACAACATCAGCTTCTGTTACACCATAAGATGCTAATACATCTTCTTTGTATCTTGCAGCTAATACTCTTTCTTCTAAGATAGCCTGTAATTCTTCTGTTGTGAAGCCTAAGACTTCTGTTGGAACGATTTCTTCGCCAGATTCTTCATCTTCTTCTGTATACGCTTTTACGATAGCAGCAAGCATTTCATCTGCTTTTGCCTTGTCTTCTTCTGTAATCTCATATCCATTTGCAACCGCTTCTAAATAAAGAACGTTGCCATCTACATAGCTGTCCATACATTCCATTTTAGCCATTTCCTGTACAGTTTCACCATTTTCACCAAGCTGCATGCTCCAGTAGTCACCATATCCTAACTGTGCATAGAAATATGCCATGTAGCCATAAGCTTCTTCTACCTGATATACATCATACATCATTTCTTCGATTGTTGCTTTTTCTCCATTTACAGAAACAAGGTATTTTGTATGATGATTTTCCCATACAATATACACAATCATAATGATTCCAAGAACTGCTGCCACTCCAATAAAGAGTTTCTGCTTCTTTTCTTTCTGTGCGGCCAGTTCTTCACCGTTCAATTTTACTACAGGCTTTGTATCGCCCTTTGCTAACTTCTTACTCACTTTCTTTTCCTCCGTTTATTTATAAGTTTCTAATAGGAATGACCTTCGTAAATGGTATTGCCAATTACAATCTCATCCCAGATTGATTTATTGATTTCAATCTCATATTCTGCCTTCATCTGCTCAAATATCTTTTGAAATTCTTCATAAACCAGTCTTTCCTGCATTGCTGCCACTTCATCATCATAGCTTTCTGTGGAATTATTATTTAACATTTTGACAATGTAATAGCCATCTTCCTCTTCTACAATCTGTTCAGCTACCTGCCCATTAGAGAGCTCTAATGCTGCCTTTTCAAATTCAGCACCAAAAAGCTCATCACCTTCCATGAAGCTAATCGTGCCTGCTTCCATGTCTAGGCTGTCTTCTGGAATCAGTTCTGTAAAGTCATCTACTTCCATTGCCTCAGGTAACATTGCTGAAATTGTTGTATAAGCTTCCTGCTTCTCTTCTGCTCCAAACTCCACCGGATTGTACTCTTCATCGTACTCTACCGTTGGAATATAAATATACTCTACATCATACTGTCTGTACATATCCGGGTCAATGCGCTGTGCTGCTGTTTCTTCATCTACCTGAATACCACTCATGATTTCTGTGTAGTACATATCAGAAAGAGCAATTTTCTCCTCAATAGCTGCTATCTCATCTACATCCAGACTCATAATTGTCTTTTGGTTGTCACTTAAACCATCGTAAAATGTCTGTGCACTTTCAGCTATCTTTGACTTTTCTTCCTCACTTAAACTATATCCGGCTTTCTCCGCCTTTTCTTCAAAAATAGTATACATGATAGCTACATTCATAGTTTCGTCCTTGGAAAGTTCTCTAAAGGTATATCCTTCTTCGTATTCCATTTCCCAGTAACTCTCACCAAAATAAGTAGTGTAAAGTTCCTCATAATAGCTGCCATCTTCTTCTGTCTGATAGATGTAATACATCATTTCATCCATTCCGATTTGGGTCTTATCAATCTTTACTACAGTTTTACCCATGCTTCCACCACAGCCTGTCAGCAGGGTGCTTCCCATCAATGCCGCCGTTAACACCAATGCGGCAAGCTTCTTTCCTTTTCTCATATATAGCCTCCATATCTGCTCAAAAGATTTCCTTTCTATTTTATCGTAATTTCCCTATAAGTCAAGAAAATACATCAAAAGTTCACAAGTTAATGTTTGATTTATGAATGGGAACGTGGTAACATGTAGCTCTGAATAGTTATCTAAATTTCTAAGAAAAGAAGATGGAATCAAACAATGTTAAAAGAAATGAACTCAAAAGAACAATTTATATATGGTGTCAAGCGCGGAATCCCTATTGGACTTGGCTATATACCCGTTGCCTTTACCTTTGGTCTGATGGCTGTAAATGGGGGACTTCCCCTTTGGCTGACCGTTTTTATATCCCTTACCAACTTAACCAGCGCAGGGCAGTTTGCAGGTACAAGTTTAATCCTTGCTAATGCAGGTTATCTGGAAGTCACTTTAACTACCTTTGTCATTAACATCCGATATATGTTAATGTCCTTATCCCTTTCCCAGAAACTTGAAAAAGCAATTACCCTTCCACAGCGTCTGATTTTTGGATTTGGTATTACCGATGAGGTTTTCTCCGTTGCTTCTTCTGAAGAAGGCAAGCTTACCAACGCTTATATGCTTGGTCTTATTTCCACACCGATTATTGGCTGGAGCCTTGGAACCTTACTTGGGGGACTCATCTGCTCTGCTCTTCCACAAAGCTTAAGCTCCGCTATGGGAATTGCCCTTTATGGTATGTTCATTGCCATAATTGTACCACCGGCAGTCAAGTCAAGACCAGTGTTACATATCATCATAATCTCAGTACTGATAACCGTAATCTTAAAATATGTACCTGTATTTGGTTTTATTTCAGATGGATTCAGAACTATTATTGCAACTATTATCGGTGCCGCAATCGGCGCTTATCTTTATCCTGTAGAAGAAAAGGAGGACTAGCTTATGCCAACAAATGTTTCATTAGTAAAAGCATTTATCTGTGTGCTTTTGATGGCACTGGTAACCTATCTTCCCCGCGTTCTGCCTATTGCCGTATTCCGTAAGGAAATAAAGTCACCCTTTATCAAGTCTTTTCTGCATTATATTCCTTATGCAGTGCTTGGCTCCTTAACCTTTCCGGATATTTTCTACTCTACAGGAAATACTGCTACTGCAGTGTGCGGTACATTAGTGGCAGTATTGCTTGCCTATAAAAATCAAGGACTTGTGGTAGTTGCCATTGGTGCTATTGTAACCGTATTCTTAACAGGGTTGGTTTTCTAACCCTGTTTTTCTTTTTCATTATTACATTTTTGTTGTCAACCTCCAAAAAATATGTTACATTTAATAAGAGCTACTTATAAATACGATAAGTTTATAAGCTATTATATTCTAAGATAAAGGGGGAGAGACTATGGACATCAATTATGAATTATACAAGGTATTTTATCATGTAGCTAAGACTTTAAGCTTTTCAGAAGCTTCCAAAGAACTGTATATTTCCCAATCCGCAGTCAGCCAGTCTATTAAGACTTTAGAAAAACGCTTGAATCAGGTACTTTTTATCCGCAGTAC
>CAZRLE010000152.1:0-4948 GCA_964600705.1 uncultured Lachnoclostridium sp.
TGAGCATCCACTTGCAAAGGCGGTTCTTCAGAAAGCAAAAGAAGCTGGAATTGACAAGGCAGATGACCGTACACAGTTGGAGGTAACAGACTTTAAGGCACTTCCGGGTAATGGTCTCACTGCTTTGTGGGAAGGCAAGGCATTATTTGGCGGAAACTATAAGTTCATCAGTGAAAAAGCTGGCATTTCTAAAGAGATGAAAGAAAAGTCAGAAAGTCTTTCAGAAGAGGGTAAGACCCCATTGTTCTTTATGATAGATGGAAAGCTTGCAGGAATTATTGCAGTAGCGGATATTATGAAGGAAGACAGCCCTCAGGCAATTAAAGAGCTTCAGAACATGGGAATCCATGTAGTTATGCTCACTGGTGATAATGAAAGAACAGCCAAAGCCATTGGAAAGCTTGCTGGCGTCGATGAGGTGATTGCAGGAGTTCTTCCGGATGGAAAGGAAAGTGTAATACGCTCCTTAAAGGAGAAAGGTAAAGTGGCCATGGTAGGGGATGGAATTAACGATGCACCAGCCCTTACAAGAGCAGATATTGGAATTGCAATCGGTGCAGGTGCAGATGTTGCCATTGATGCGGCAGATATTGTGCTGATGAAGAGTCGGTTAAGTGATGTAACGGCTGCAATCCGCTTAAGCCGTGCAACCCTTAAAAATATCCATGAAAATTTATTCTGGGCATTTTTCTATAATTCCATAGGAATACCATTGGCAGCAGGCTTGTTTATTGGTATCTTTGGATGGAAGTTAAATCCGATGTTTGGGGCAGCGGCGATGAGTCTTTCAAGCTTTTGCGTGGTAAGTAATGCACTAAGACTTAATTTCTTTAAGTTGTATGAGAACAAAAAGGATAGAAAAATCAAAAAGAAAGTGGTAGAATCTGAGTCAGGCAAGGAAAAAGGTTCTGACAGTAATAAAGAAGGTAATGAAACAGTAAAGGAGATAAAAACAATGACAAAAACAATGAAAATCGAAGGTATGATGTGCGGACGCTGTGAAGCTCATGTAAAGAAAGCATTAGAAGGTGTTGCAGGAGTTGCTTCTGTAGAAGTAAGTCATGTAGAAGGAACAGCGGTTGTTACTTTAAACGAAGAAGTATCCGATGATGCGTTAAGACAGGTAGTAGAAGCACAGGATTATAATGTACTTTCTGTTGAGTAAAAAGTGATTTTATTAGGAAAGATGTGGATAAAGGGAGTACTTCTAAGGAAGGGGATACTCTCTTTTTCTATGTGTCCGATAATTATGAATAGTTTATAAAGTCGTTGTCAGCATACTTTGTAATATGGTATACTTAGGAGTAGTAATGTGAGATAAGATTTCTATTAGAAAAGGAGAACTACACTATGTTGGAGTACGCAGTATTATATCAAAGCGAGACAGGAAATACGAGACAGGTCGCAGCGGAGATATTTGAAGCAATTCCTTCAGACAGCAAGGATTTAATTAATGTTTGTGAATGTAGAAATGTTCCAGAGGCGCAGATGTATTTCGTTGGGTTTGCGGTACAGAAGGGAACTTGTGTAAGAAAGGTAATTGACTGTTTAAGTCAGTTTAGTAATAAAAAGGTGGTTTTATTTGCAACCTGTGGTGCAAAGCCATTGGAAGAGTATCGTAAAACAGTTGAGAATAATGTGACAGTATGGCTTGAAGATGATAACGAATATCTTGGAATGTTTATGTGTCAGGGTAAGATGCTCATGGAGGTTCGTAAGAAATATGAGGAAAGCCAGACACCTGAAAATATGAGTCACATGAAGCGTATGATAGAGAATTTTGATGAAGCTATGCTCCATCCGAATACAGAAGATTTGAATAACGCAAGAGTGTTTGCTTTGGAAGTGTTAGGAAAGTTAGAGAAAGTGCGAGTAAGAGTTTTATAAGGTAAATCATAGCTGGCTTACCTGATATGGCAGTTAGGTATGTCATTGACTTTTTATGTTATACTATTTATAATATAGCACGGTAAAGATATTGATAATATAAATAGTATGAGTGTAAAGAAGCGATTCTTTAGGAGAATGAGTTTGGATAAGTTTAATTTAAAGATTACAGAATTAAGCCGCGAGGAGAATATGTTAAATATTGGTGTCAGAGTAAAAGCGCCTTACGACCCTGCGGTAAGAGAACCTAAAATTGCATTGATTTTTAGAAATGGAGAAGAAGCAAGAAGAATTCCATTGATTATACAGGCATATTTTCCAGAAGAAAATCTGGAGAAGTGTGTTATTTTTGCAAAGTATGCCTATAATATGAACTACTTATTCTTTGCGACACCTGAGAATGAGAGGATTACTTTTGAATTTGAGGTGACCTATGGTGATACCATAGTGGAGAAACATCCATTTACCTTCAGCAGTGATGTGAAGGCAGAGGAAGATAAAGAATACAAGGTGTCTGTAGAACACGATGACACTGTTGTTTACGAAAGAGTCCGTACTTTGGTAGAAGAAAGAAAAGTTTCTGCCATTGAGGATGTGTGCACGAGTGTAATCGGCGGAATATGGGGTCTTTGCCTGGTAGTTGCAGTAATTCCAATGATTCCTTTGTTTGTAATAGAAGGAGTTTTGGAATTTTTTGGATGTGCAAAAAAGGCACCTAAGAATGATAAAACAGGTATTATGCGTATTGTGAATCATATTCGCTGGCGTATTAACAATTTTACCCGTAAGGAATTCGGAATTACCTTTGTAAAGCTTTGTGCCCTGGAGTTTGCCAATAAGGTTTCCAAAGTATTTCCGATTAAGGAGAAGAGAATTGTATTTATTTCCAACCGCCGCAACGATTTGAGTGGTAACTTTGAGTATGTATATGATATTTTGAAGCAGGATAAGGAACTGGATATCCGTTTTGTATTAGATGACAGAGATACTAAGACGATGAGTTTTAAGACTGCCATTGCTTATGGATACTACTTTGCAACCTCTAAGGTAGTTTTGGTGGATGATTTTACTCCATTGATTCACAGACTTCCTAAAAGAGAAGGCGTGTCTATTATCCAGCTATGGCATGCTTGTGGTGCATTTAAGACCTTTGGTTATAGCCGATTAGGAAAAGAAGGCGGTCAGAAGCAGGCAAGCCCAAATCATCGTAATTATGATTATGCTATTGTAAGTTCACAGGAGATTGCCAAGTTTTATGCAGAAGGATTTGGTATTTCTTTAGAAAAGGCAGTAGCAACCGGAGTACCAAGAACGGATATTTTCTTTGATGAAGCTTATAAGGCAAAAGTACAGAAGGAATTCTATGAGAATTATCCACAGCTTAAGGATAAGAAGATTATGATATTTGCACCAACTTTCCGTGGAAATGGAAAGCTTTCCGGCTTCTATCCGGTGGATAAGTTTGATGTGGTAAAGGTTTATGAGGAATTAAAGGGCGAATATGCAATTATTATCAAGCATCATCCATTTGTACAGGATAGAAATGTAATTCCTGAGCAGTATAAGGATGTTATCATTGATATGTCTGAAAATTCTGAATTAAATGATTTGCTTTTTGTGACAGATTTACTTATAACTGATTATTCATCTGTTATCTTTGAAGCAGCACTTTTAGACATCCCAATGCTGTTTTATGCGTATGACCTTCAAAGATATATTTCTGGCAGAGGCTTCTATTATGAATATGAGAAGTTCGTGCCGGGTAAGATTGTGGAAACTTTTGCAAAAGCAATGAATGCAATCAAAGCGAATGATTTTGAAACAGATAAGATTGAGACATTTAAAACAAGATTCTTTGATGATTTAGATGGTAAGTCTTCACAGAGAACCGTAGATTTGATTTATAAAGCGTTAAGAAAATAGAAATGGTGTGCCCAATGGCAGAATAGGAGGATAAGAATATGGTTTTTGGTGTAATTTTAGCAGGTGGAATTGGAAGCAGAATGGGTAATGTAGAAAAACCAAAGCAGTACCTTACAGTTGGCGACAAACCAATTATTATCCACACAATTGAAAAGTTTTATGTAAATGAGAATTTTGAAAAGTTAATTGTATTATGTCCAAGTCAGTGGGTGGAACATACAAAGAACTTGGTAAAGAAGCATTTAAAGGATGAAGGAAGAGTAGTTGTAATTCAGGGTGGAGACACTCGTAATGAAACAATTATGAATTCCATTCGTTACATTGAAGAAAATTATGGGTTAGATGATGAAACAATTATTGTAACACATGACTCAGTACGTCCTTTCCTTACACACCGTATTATTGAAGATAATATTCGTTATGCAAGGGAATTTGGTGCTTGTGACACGGTAATTCCTGCAACAGATACAATTGTAGAGAGCGTAGATGGACAGTGCATCAGCAATATTCCTGATAGAAAATGTATGTATCAGGGACAGACTCCACAGTCCTTTAAAGCAAAGAAATTAAAAGAGTTATATTTGGGATTAACAGAAGCTGAAAAGGAAATCCTTACAGATGCAGCGAAAATCTTTGTAATCAAAGGAGAAAAGGTACACCTTGTAGAAGGTGAAGTATTTAATATTAAGATTACTTATCCTTATGACCTTAGAGTAGCAGAGACATTGATTAAAGGAGATAACTAGAATGTTAAATACCGTTTATCGTTTAGTGGCACCCAGACGTTTTGAGGTTGCTTTTAATGATATTGATTTGTTTGGAGATGAAGTTATTGTAAGACCAACTCATCTTTCTATCTGTCATGCAGACCAGAGATATTATCAGGGAGCCAGACCGGCGGAAATTTTAAGACAGAAGCTTCCAATGGCATTAATTCATGAAGGCATTGGTGAAGTAGTGTATGACCCTAAGAAAGAATTTAAGCCAGGCGAAGCGGTCGTAATGATTCCTAATACACCGGTGGAGCCGGATGAAGTGATTGGTGAGAATTATTTAAGAACCAGTAAGTTCAGGGGAAGCGGGTTTGATGGTTACATGCAGGACAATGTGGCGAGATCCTGGTAGTATTGATGATGAT
>CAZRLE010000153.1:0-4877 GCA_964600705.1 uncultured Lachnoclostridium sp.
CTTCTGTTCTTCCATCTTGCTAAAATCAATGGAACGCTTATCAATTCTGGCAGGTGTTCCTGTTTTAAAACGATACATTTCAATTCCAAGTTCTTTTAAACAATCAGATAAATCATTGGCAGCCTGCAATCCATTTGGACCTGTATATTCCACAACATCTCCATAGATACACTTTGCCTTTAAGAAAACACCTGTACAAAGTACTACTGCCTTACATGGATATACAGCACCTGAGAAAGTTTCCACACCTGTAACTTTACCATCTTCTACTAAAATCTTAGTAATTTCAGCCTGTCTTAAAGTAAGGTTATCTGTATTTTCTACAACCTTTCTCATCTCTCTGGTATAATCCTCTTTATCCGCCTGGGCACGAAGGGAATGTACTGCAGGACCTTTTGACTTATTTAACATCTTAGACTGGATAAAAGTTTTATCAATATTTTTACCCATTTCACCGCCAAGAGCATCAATTTCCTTTACTAAATGCCCCTTGGAGCTTCCACCAATATTCGGATTACAAGCCATTAAAGCTACACTATCCATTGCTACAGTAAACATAATTGTATTAAAACCAAGTCTTGCACAGGCAAGAGCTGCTTCACAACCAGCATGTCCTGCACCAACTACTGCAATGTCGTAATTTTCAAATATATAAGACATATTTTTTCCTTTCTTTTTTCGGGTACTCTACTTACCCATACAAAATTCTTTAAATATTGTATTCACCAAATCTTCTCCAACGCTTTCTCCAATGATTTCTCCAAGTACCTCATATGCATTCATAAGGTCAATAGAATAGAAATCTTCTGGCATTCCGCTTTCAATACTAATCTTAACTTGAGAAAGACTCTTCATTCCTTCTGAAATAGCTGTCTTATGACGTACATTTGTAATATAAACTTCATCATTAAAACTAATTTCACCATGAAAGAACATATCTTTTATTACATTTTCCAGTTCATCCATTCCCTGTTCTTTCTTTGCAGAAATTGGAATCACAATTTTTCCTGTCTTATCTTTTAATTCTTCCTCAGAAACTACTTTATCTAAATCTGTTTTATTTAATAAAACAATTGCTTTTCTATCCTGAATTAATTCTATAATTTCTTTATCATTGTCATCCAATGGCACAGACGCATCTACTACATAAATAATCAAATCTGCATCTTTAGCAAAACTTCTTGCTTTTTCCACACCAATTTTTTCTACATAATCTTCTGTATCACGAATACCTGCTGTATCAATCAGATTAAGCACTACTTCTCCCAAATGAATACTTTCTTCTAAAGTATCTCTGGTTGTTCCTTCAATTTCTGTTACAATTGCTCTTTCTTCTCCTGCCAGTACATTAAGCAGTGAAGATTTACCTGCATTTGGCTTTCCTAAAATGACTGTTTTAATTCCTTCTTTTAAAATTCTTCCATTATCTGAAGATTTGAAAAGCTTATCCAAATCCTTTGTATTCTGCTCTACTCGTTCCAATAACTCATCTGCAAATCCATCTATACTAATGTGCTCTGGGTCATCCAGTGCTGCTTCAATAAATGCAATATCTCGAATAATATTAGCTCTGATTTCTTTAATCTTTTCCTGAACTGAACCTTTTAACTGACTAACAGAACTCTTTAATGCCATTTCATTTTTCGCATGAATGATATCTATAACCGCTTCTGCCTGGGACAAATCAATTCTTCCATTTAAGAAAGCTCTCTTTGTAAATTCACCAGGTTCTGCCGGTCTTGCTCCATACTTAATCACTGTTTCCAATACTTTTTTTGTCACAACAACACCGCCATGACAATTAATTTCTACAATATCTTCTCTTGTATAAGTATTTGGTGCTTTCATAATGACCACCAATACTTCATCAATAACCTGTTCTCCATCTTTAATATATCCATAGTGAACGGTGTGGCTCATCTTTTCACTTAATACCTTTTTACCCTTTGGAGAACTGAAAACTTTATCAATAATAGTTAAAGCTTCATCCCCACTCATCCTTACAATACTAATTCCTGCATTATTCATAGCAGTTGATATTGCTGCAATTGTTTCTGTCTTCACGAAATCCACATCCTTCCTTATGTCTGTATGCAAAGAGAGGGTATCAAAAAATTACCTTTCTGATACCCTCCAGATTTTATTCTTCTACACTTGTTTCAGCTGCCTGAGTTTCTACTGGAGCAGCATTCTTTCTGTCATAGTTTCTTTTATCGTAATTCTTTCTTCCACCATTACGATTATAATTTTTTCCATTACCTCTATTGTTATATTCTCTATAACCCTTCTTTAAAGTAACAACAACTCTTCTGTAAGGTTCTTCACCTTCACTGTGAGTTTCTACAAACTTATCTCCCTGAAGTGCAGAGTGGATAATTCTTCTTTCATAAGGATTCATAGGTTCTAAAGAAACTGGACGTTTTGTTCTCTTAACTTTATAAGAAATATTCTTAGCAAGATTTTCAAGAGTTTCTTTTCTTCTTTCACGATAATTTTCTGTATCCAATTTCACTTTTAAATAGCAGTTACTTTCTTTATTCACCACAAGGCTTACTAAATACTGAAGAGAATCAAGAGTCTGTCCTCTCTTACCAATGAGGATTCCCATATCTTCTCCATCAACATTAACTTCTAATAAACCTTCTTCTTTACTATACTTAGCCAATACATTAGCTTCGATATTCATTGCCTTGAATACATCTGTTAAAAATTTCTTAGCTGCTGCTTCTACTTCTTCTGCATTTACTTCCTTTTTAACAACTTCCTTCACTGGCTTTTCTTCTCTAACTACAGGCTGAGCTTTCTTTGTTTCAACCGGTTTTACTTCTGCTGGAGCTTTTACTTCTTTTTTAGCAGGAGCTTTCTTTACTTCTTTTTTTACAGTTTCTGCTTTCTTTACTTCTGCAGATTTCTTTCTTGCACGAATCTTGGCAGGTTTACTGAAAAGACCTAAAAAACCACTCTTTTCTGCTTCAATTACTTCATATTCAAGCATATCACTTGTTACTTCAAATTTAATAGAAGCCTCTGTCACAGCATCGCTGACAGTTTTGGCTGTAAATTCAACCCATTCCATCATACTATTTATTCTCCTTATCCCCATTATTATTTAACATATTTGCATATGCACCAATACTTCCCTTTTTATATTGTTTGTTAGAAGTATTTACACTACCGGAAGCATTCATTCTAGCTTTATCCTGTATAGTGCTTGTACGTTTCTTAGCAACTTCCTGCATAGACTTATTTGTATCAATGCCCATTTTTTCTTTCTGTTTTTTCTGTTTTTCTTTATTCTTTTCGATTAACTCGTCAACAGAAATAGTATCCATATATTTATCAACAAAGAACTGCTGGATAATTCTAAATACACTACCTGCAATAATGTAGATACCTACACCAACTGGAATTACTAAACACATAACACCCATCATAATAGGCATTGTTGTATTCATAGACTTCATAGTAGCTGCAGTAGGATCATTTGGATTATTATTCTGTGGCTGCTTTGCTGTCATCATCTTTGTAGAAAAAATCTGGAACAGTGCAGCAAGAACAGGAATCAATAAATAAGCAAATCTTACACCAAAAGAAACGCCGGAGCCTGTAATCATCTGCATAGGTGCTTCAGCAATATTAAGACCAAAACCAAAATCGTTAATGCTCATAATCTGCTGTGAATTAGTAGAAATAACATCTGTAATAGAAGCAAAAGCTGGATTTGCCATTACTTCTTCCCAATGTGATGCCTTAAACTGTGACATAATATCAATCAGGTTATTTACAGGGATTGCAGTAGAAATATCCCCCCACTTATCAACCTTAAGAGTTGTAAACTGAGTTGCATATCCTGTCATAGTTGCAAGGTAATCTGTATTTAACATAGCGTTTGCAATATTTGCGTATAATTCCTTAATTGGAGTTACATAAGCAGGAATCATATAAATTACACGATAAAGTGCAAACATAATTGGTAATGTAAGAAACATTGGAAGACAACCACTTGTAGGGCTTGCACCATACTTTTCATACACTGCCTGTAACTCTAACTGTTGTTTCTGGATAGAAGCTTCATCCTTCTTACCCTTATATTTTTCATTGATTTTATTAATCTCAGGTGTCATTTTAGATGACAACTTTGTAAATTTCTGCTGTTTAATTGTCATAGGAATCATCAATGCATTTACAAGGAATGTAAAGATAATAATACATAATCCTGCATTTTCAATTCCAAAATTACTTAAAAATTCAAAAATTCCATTCAGAATCCATCCTAAAACTTTCGCAATAGGTCCTAAGATTGCCCCATCATCCTGTGTTAAAAATACACTAACCACTTCGTTTCCTCCTTAAACTACCTTTTTAAGGAACTGGGTCATATCCACCCTTACAAAAAGGGTTACAACGCAAAATTCTCCTCAAAGAGAGGTAGCTTCCTTTTAAAATACCATACTTTTCTATTGCCTGCAGAGCATACAAAGAGCAGGTAGGCGTATAAATACAAGTAGACCTTCCCTTTAAAGGAGAAATATATTTTCTGTATAATTTAATTAAAAATATAAAAAATCGTTTTAACATACGACTAAATCATCTCTTTTAAAATCTTGTGAATTTTTCCTAAATGTAACAACGCGCTTTCAATCTCTTTATAGCTTCTGTCCTTTGCAGTTGTTCTGACAACTACAACAATATCTAATCCTTCTTTAAACACAGACTCATTCAAACGATAACTTTCTTTTACTAATCTCTTTAATCTGTGTCTTACTACGCTATTGCCAACTTTTTTACTTACGGATATTCCCAATCTGTTTCTATCCAAACCATTTTCTAATATATACATTACTATCAAGAATACAAGTTCGACTAATCCTATACTG
>CAZRLE010000154.1:0-4862 GCA_964600705.1 uncultured Lachnoclostridium sp.
CTCCAGTTGTATTACGGTCAATTCGGTGTACAATGCCCGGACGCATAACACCATTAATACCGGAAAGGTTATCCTTACAATGATACAATAAGGCATTTACAATAGTACCTGAATAGTGTCCTGGTGCAGGATGCACTACCATATCCTTACCTTTATTGATTAGGATTACGTCGTCATCTTCGTATAAGATGTCTAAAGGGATATTTTCAGCCTGTATATCCAGTTCCTCTGGTTCTGGAACATAAAGTATTACTTCGTCACCTGTGCTAATGCGGTAATTGGACTTTACTGGTTTTTGATTTACCAGTACTTTCCCCTCTTTGATGAGTTTTTGAATGTACGAACGTGAAATTCCATCTTCCTGTTCTGATAAAAACTTATCGATTCGACTGTCTGCATCTGCTTCCATAGCAAGAAAAGATAACATCTGCTCTTCCATTAGTCTGCCTGCTCCTTCTTTTTCGGTGTTAAAAAGGATAATTCCTCTTCTTTATAGTAGAACATAATTAATAACGCAAATAAGAATGTGGCAACAACTACATAACAATCAGCAACATTAAAAATTGGGAAATCAATCAGTTCAAAGTAAAGGAAATCCACTACATATTGCTGGGTTGTACGGTCAATAAAATTACCGATTGCGCCAGCCATTAGTAATATAATATTGTATTCCAAAGGCATAAATCGTCTGTCTACAGGAATTTTAAAGTACATATATCCAAGCAATACTAAAACAATGATTGTCATTAAAGCAAAGAACACCTGCTGATTCTGAAGCATGCCAAAGGCAGCTCCACGGTTTTCAAGGTATTTTAAGCGAAATACTCCGTCTATAATTGGGATGCCTTCATTTCCCATTAAATATTGCACAGCTAACCTCTTAGTCCACTGGTCAAAGACAACCAAAATGAACGTAAGGATAGCCAATTTTGTAAATTTCTTCATGGTATATGTTTCCTTATCTAATTATTATTTAAACAGCTCTTTTACAGCTAGAGTAAGCTGGTCATCCGTTAATTCTTTGTTAATGTACGCATTGCCAATGGACTCTAGCAAGATGAATTTAATCTTACCAGAATCCATTTTTTTGTCATTTTTGGTAGCAGCAACCACTTCTTCAGCAGATAAAACTCCTTCCGGCAGTGAAGTTGGAAGTTTAAATGCTTCTAAAACTCCAAGAACAGAGTTATATTCCTCTTTAGTGATATGTCCTAATGACATAGATAAATATCCGGCAGCCACCATGCCAAGACTAACGCATTCGCCATGTAATAAAGAGAAGTTCATAAGCTTTTCTACGGCATGACCTAAGGTATGACCATAATTAAGTAAGGCACGTTCCCCCTTCTCATAAGGGTCATTCTCAACAACCTGTTTTTTGACTAAAAGACTGCAGTAAATAGTCTCTTCTAAAAGTTCTGGTGACTTAGCTAAAATAGCATCTGCATGCTCTGACAGCCAGTTATAATAGGTTTTATCCTTGATTAAACCATGTTTTATAATTTCACCGAATCCAGAACAAAATTCCCTATCTGGTAAGGTTTGAAGAGTACTAAGATTCATATAAACTGCCTGAGGCTGATAAAAGGCTCCTACCATATTTTTGTAAGACTGAAAATCAACACCTGTCTTTCCGCCAATACTGCTGTCCACCATAGAAAGTAATGTGGTTGGAAGTTGAATAAATCGAATTCCTCTCAGGTAAGTAGCTGCTGTGAAGCCTGTCATATCTCCAATCACACCACCGCCCAATGCAACCAGTACATCATTACGATCAAATTTGTGTTCAATCAATGTCTGATAAATCTGATATACTGTGTCTAGATTCTTATAAGCTTCTCCGGCTGGGATAGTCATGGTTTTTACTGTAGCTACATAGCGATTTGCAATTTCTTCTACTTCCTTTGCATAGTGAATGCCAATATTAGTATCCGTTAAAATCAATATCTTACCAGATGCTAAATTTAAGTCTTGGAAGACTTTAGAAAGTCCACTGTAATCCTTTTCTACATAGATAGGATAAAGAGGAACTCCGTCTTTGTATATCAATAATTCTTTACTCATACAATCACTCAATTCTATTTTTTTAATAACATACTCATAGCATCTTCTTTTTCTTCAAAGAATTCAAAGGCACCAGTATTATTAAGAGTATCGGAATTAGAACTTTCTTTTAATTTTAAAGAATGTAAAGGTAAGTCTAATTTTTTAGTAGCAGAGAGTACATCTTTAATCTCCTGCTTTACTTCTTCATTCAGGCTGGATTCTTCTTCTGGGCTTACTGTATTTTCTGCCATCTGTGTTGCTACGGCAGGAGTTTCTTCTTTTTTAGGCTCTTCTGTAATAAAGGCAGGTGTCTGAGTATCAAAATGAACCTGATATGCAGAACTGTCCATAAGCTCTACCTGAGCCTGTGCGAGACGCTTGTACTGTACGCGATAATTTTCATACTGCTGTACTAAAACTAAAGTCTGATTGTGAATCTGCTGAGCCTGTCTTTTGGCATCTTCAATAATATAAGCTGCTTCTGCAAGGGCTTTTTCCTGAATTAAATCTGCTTTTGCCTTGGCAGTATTTTCTACTTCTTCAGCAGTTTTTTCAGCTACAACCAAGGTTTTCTGTAAGGTTTTTTCCATTTCCTTATAGTACTGTAAGCCTTCGCTTAAAACAGATAATTTATCCTTTAATTCAAGGTTTTCCTTGTAAAGTGTTTCATAATCTCTGCAGATTTCTGCTAACAAATCGTCTACTTCTTTCTTCTTATAACCTCCCATTCCGGCCTTTAACGGAAGATTTTGTAATTCAACTGGTGTTAACATAAGATATTTCCTCCTAATGTATTATCATCGTATTTTAAGTATATATTGGTAACAATTTGAAAATCTCAAATAAGATTGGGGCTGAACATTACACATATTTTAATAATGTGACCTTATAACGGTTCTTTCTAGTCTGGTCGCCAGCTTCTTTAAAGATAAATTTCCCCATTCCCCTTACGGAAACCACATCTCCTTCTTTCAGACTGTAGCTATTGGATTCAATCAGCCGGCTATTAACATATACCTTACCGCCGGCTATGAGTCCTGTCAGACTGCTTCTTGAGGTGTTAAATGCAACAGATAAAATGGAATCTAATCGAACTGACGATACAGTTCCATGAATTTCCTCAAGTGCAGGCTTAAAATCATTAATTTCTGCATCTTCCACCATGATAACATTGATAGAAGTATGCTTAATACGAGTCAGATTATCCTTTACATAATTGCCGATTTCCTGCTTACAGAATACATAACCCTTGTCTTCCATTACTAGAATGTCGCCTATCTTACAGCGTTCAATTCCAAGATTCAGAATAGCTCCTAAATAATCTCTATGAGAGAGCTTGTCACTGAATTTCTGATTTACGGGAACAATTTTTAATACTACAAGGGGGAACATATTAGTAGAAGAGTCATCTTCAAAAAAACAGACAACTCTTCTTTCTGCGTCGTTGTAACCACCCCAGAATGTATACTTTGAATGGACAATTTCTTTGTAATTGTTAAAAAACAGATTCTGTTCATCTAAATTCAGGAAATCAGAATAAGCACACAAGCCACGATAATCAGCATTATTAGATACTTCTGATAAACGTTTTCATAGTGATTCCTGCTATTTATCCTGATTCAATATAATTCTCCTGTCTATATCATAGAATAAAAAAATGTCTGCAAATATGAAAGCACAATTAAGGCTATCATAACAGTTAAATCACCATATCCTGTACGGAAAATGGAGTTTTTAAGACAATACCTGATTGGTGTAAACAAGGGTTCTAAAAGCATCAAAAGAAGATAACGCACCTTCTGTGCATTTGGAAACCATGAACTGATAATATATAAAAATAATATTGTGTCTAAAACTCCAAAAAAGTAATAAAATGTCAAGCTGACAATATGAGCCATAAATTAGAACTCCTTATTCAGTGTCGGAACGCCAAATCCAAATCCGTCAGATGCTAATTCTAAATAATCACCGGAAATATCAATGCTATCTGGCGAGAAAATAAAAATATACTTTGAAATCTGATGTAATTTGCCGTTAATTGCATACACACAGCCAGAAATAAAGTCCATTATTCTTTGGGCTTCATCTGGATCAAAACCTTCCAAATTAACAACAGCTGCTCTTCCAGTTAAAAGCATGTCACAGATATCCTGTGAATCTTCAAAAGAAGTCGGTTTCATAATACAAACCTCCATACCTTTTGAAGTTGTACGAATTGGAACAATCTTATTATTTGTTGTGCGTTCCATACGGCTTGTAAAGCGTCTTGCTTCGGCTGGTTCTTCCTTTGTAGCAGCAACACGTTCCTGCTGTGTAAATGCAGGCTTTCTTTCTTCTATTCTTGGTGCTGCTTTAGGCTGTGAGGAGAAAAGCTTGCGTTCCTGCTCTTCTTCTTCATATTCATCATAATCATCGTAATCTTCTTCGTCATCACTAAATTTTAAATAACCTAATGCATTCTTAATTCCATCTAATAACATATATAATCTCCTATCTTTTATGGCTGTAACCCGTAGTTTCTTTCTCCAAATATTCCAGTACCAACTCTTACCATTGTGGCACCCTCTTCTACAGCAACTTCATAATCTCCTGTCATTCCCATTGACAGCACATCCATACACACATTATCAATGTTTTTACTTTTGATGTCAATATTTAATTTGCGTAAGTTTCTAAAATGTATGCGGTTGTCTTCTGGGTTGGAAACAAATGGTGCAATGGTCATAAGTCCCATTATTTTCACATTGGAAAGTGCTGCAATCTGTTGGACTAATTCCAAAGTATCTTCCGGTTTTACACCAAACTTGCTTTCTTCT
>CAZRLE010000155.1:0-4844 GCA_964600705.1 uncultured Lachnoclostridium sp.
CAAACATTTCTGTCTAAATCCCAAGGAATACCAATTCCAATATGAGTATTAAGACGAAGTGGCTGATACTGTGTTAAAACCCCAACTGTATCTACCCCTGAGTTAATACAGTTACTGAGTGCAAAGTCAATAATTCTGTATTTACCCCCAAAAGCAACTGCAGGTTTTGCTATACGGGAGGTCAGAACACCAAGGCGCGACCCCTGCCCACCTGCAAGCAGCATTGCAATCATTTCTTTTTTAATCATGCAATCTCCTCCTGTCACCATAAATCTGTTTTTAGTATACCACCTTTTTTTGTAAAAGTGAATGGATTTTCCCTCTTTTTTAAAAAAGATTTGTTTTTTTTATCCAAATGGTTATAATAGCTATTAGAAAGACTATATTATATAAATGTTAGGAAGTGTCAGATATGTATCATATTGATTTTCATAAACCAATCCGTGTACATTTCATCGGAATTGGCGGCATCAGCATGAGTGGCTTTGCCGAATTATTACATACTTTTGGCTTTCAGATAAGTGGTTCTGACCGAAATGAAAGCAAAATTACCAAACGCTTAGAAGATTTGGGCATATCTATAATCTATGACCAGACAGCTTCAAATATTACACCCGATATTGATTTAGTGGTATATACTGCTGCCGTTCACGAAGACAACGAAGAATTTGCTGCAGCTAAGGCAGCCGGAATCCCTATGATAGACCGTGCTGAAATGGTCGGACAGGTAATGAAGAACTATACTTCTTCCATTGCTGTTTCCGGAACTCATGGAAAAACTTCAACAACTTCTATGGTTTCCCATATTATGCTGGCTGCAGACTTAGACCCAACCATCTCTGTAGGGGGTATTTTAAAGGCAATTGACGGCAACATCCGCATTGGCAAATCCGGCAATTTTATTACAGAAGCCTGCGAATATACCAATAGCTTCTTAAAATTCCATCCAACTACCGGAATTATCCTGAATGTGGAAGCTGAGCACTTAGACTTTTTCAAGGATTTAGACGATGTGCGTAACTCCTTCCACCAGTTTGCCGACCTGCTTCCAGAAAGTGGTCTTCTTGTCATCAACAGTGAAATCGACAATTATAAAGAATTATTAAAAGATATCAAATGTCGTACACTTACTTACAGCACTATCGATTCTTCCAGTGATATCTTCGCTGATAATATCACTTTTGATGAACGAGGCAATGGTGTATTTGATTTAGTTGTAAAAGGTGAAAACTGGGGAACTATCCACATGAATGTCATTGGAACCCATAATATTTCCAATGCACTGGCTGCCATTGGGGCTGCCCTCGACTTTGGTGTAAGCTTTGAGCAGATTACAGAAGGTCTTTCTACCTTCTATGGAACAGACCGCCGTTTCCAGTACAAGGGAGAAGTTGGCGGCATTACTGTAATTGATGATTATGCTCATCACCCAACAGAAATTGAAGCCACATTGAAGTCTGTAAAGAATATCCCTTGTCACACTGCATGGTGTGTCTTCCAGCCACACACTTACACAAGAACCAAAGCATTCTTAAAGGATTTTGCAAAAGCACTTTCCTTAGCTGATAAGGTAGTTCTCGCAGACATTTATGCCGCAAGAGAAGCGGATCCGGGCGATATTTCTTCTCTGGATTTGAAACGTGAACTGGAGGCTCTTGGCAAAGAAGTTTACTATTTCCCATCTTTTGATGAAATTGTTGACTTTTTATTAGAAAATTGTATGAACGGTGACCTGTTGATAACTATGGGCGCCGGAAACGTTGTAACCATTGGTGAAACCATACTTGGCAACTAGTTGTCCACATTATCCACATTCTTATCAACAATTTGTTGACAAAAGAATGTGGATTTTTTGTGGAATTTTCTAGATTTACCTTTTATTACCAATTTTGATGCAAACCCTTTTATTTTCTATAGTTTATACCCGATTTTGACATTTTTCACCCAGTCTCTTTAGAAAATTACCCACATTATCCACACTATCCACTTTTTTAAAAGTACTGCAAACCCTTGAAAATAGGCTATTTCCTTTATTTTTTTTCTGTGTTATACTAAGATGCCGGGAGCAAAAGCCTTAAGCCACACTGTGCTTGCACAAAGCAATCCGTAAGGCATCTTGCTACTTGAAAACAAAATTTCCGGCACAACGAAATGAGTGAGGTTATTATGAATAAAATTCGTTTACATTCTGCTGCGGAAATCATGACTACTACTGTTTCCAACGCATTTATTGATTATTATATGCCACAGGCCAATGGAAGCTATGTAAAGGTATATCTTTACCTGCTTCGCTGCCTTTCTGGCCAGCCGGAGGACTTTTCCATTTCCTTTTTGGCAGACCGCTTGGAAAATACGGAGGCAGATGTTCTCCGTGCCTTAAAATACTGGGAGAAGATGGGACTTCTTTCCATTACCGAGGATGCCTCCCATTCCATTTCTTCTATCACTATGAAGAATCCGGTTTCCTTAGAAACCCACTCTACAGAAACAGAACTGTCTGTTACGAAAATGCAGACCCCTCCTTCTGTACCAGAGAGTGCCTCTGAACCTTCTTATCATGCACCAGAGCGTCCTTCCTATACCAATGAGCAGATTGCAGCGCTTACCAGCAACGACGAAGTTCAGTGGATTATGAATATCATCGAAATCTATCTGGAGCGTCCTTTGAAACCAAAGGATATTCAGCTTATCCTTTATCTGTATGATACCATCGGTTTTAGTACAGAACTGATTATGTACTTGTATGAGTATTGTATTTCCAAAGGAAAGAAGAATTCTTCCTACATAGAAACAGTTGCTCTTGCCTGGGCAGAACAGGGAATCAGCACTGTAGAACAGGCTGAGGAAGCAAATGCCTTATTCAATACCAATCATTCCGCTGTCAGCAAGGCATTTGGGCTAAATCGTACTCCTGGCACTATCGAAAAGCAGTATATCGATAAATGGGTCAGCAAGTACAGCTTTCCAATCGATATTATTGTAGAAGCTTGTAATCGTACTCTTTTGAATACACAAAAAGCTGACTTTAAATATACCGATAAAATTCTTGAAGTCTGGTACACCAAGGGAGTCAAATCCCCTGATGATATCAAACGTCTGGACAGTGAATTTAATGCCATTAAAACCGCTAAGGCACAGCAGACAGCAGCTAACGCCGGCGTACCTGCATCTGACAATCCTTCCTCTCCAAAGGGTACAACCAACCGTTTTAATGCATTTCCACAAAGAAATTATACACAGGAGGACTACGCAGAAATTGAAAAGCGTATGCTTGCCCGCAGATAACAATTCGTTATAATATGGAGGCTTATTATGGCACTGAAAAATTTTCAATATAACCAGCTTTTACAGCAATACGACGAAACCCAGTTTCACAACCGCCATTTAGAGGAAAAACGCTATCAGGCTGTCGTTTCTGTCATTCCTGAAATTGAACAGATTGACAGGGAAATTACAGCTAATGGCATCGCCTATGCCAAAATGGCGCTCACCAACAGCCAGATATCCGCCGCCCAACTGGAAGCCAAAAATCAGCTTCTGATTCAGAAAAAAGAGCAGCTTCTTGTTGCCAATGGCTTTGCAAAGGATTATCTTGCTCCAATTTATACTTGTCCTGACTGCAAAGATACAGGATTTATTGAGGGCGAGAAATGTCACTGTTTTAAACAGGCAATCATTGATTTTCTTTACGAGCAGGCTAACTTAGGACATATTTTGAAGCAGGAAAATTTTGACCAGTTCCGTTTTGACTATTATGCAGATGGTCCGGTCGACCCTTACCTTGGAATGACACCACAGGAAAATATCCAGCAGGTTGTTACAAAATGCCAGAAGTTTATTGCTGATTTTGAAACTTCCTACGATAATATTCTTGTTTATGGGAATACTGGTGTCGGGAAGACATTTCTGATTAACTGCATTGCCAAGGAGATTCTGGATATGTCTTACACGGTTGTGTATCTGACTTCCTTCCAGTTCTTTGACATTATGGAAAAGCATACTTTTAGCAGGTCTTTAGAAGAAAAAACAGAAGCCGCTCACCAGTTTGAACATATTTTTGACTGTGATTTGCTGATAATAGATGATCTTGGAACTGAAACAGTGAACAGTTTCCTTGCTTCCCAGCTCTATCAGTGCATCAATGAACGACATTTACACGAAAAATCCACGATTATCTCTACGAATCTTTCCTTTGACGATATCAAAAATCGTTACAGTGAGCGTGTATTTTCACGAATTGTCAGCAATTATAAAGCATTTAAGATTATCGGTACCGACATACGTATCAAATAAATATAATTAAAATTGCTAATCAATGACTGCTTGACGAACCTCTTTTTAGATGTATAATTATAATCAGATAAATAGTGCGTTTTTATACAAAACAGCATTTATATACAACTATTAATTTAACTCATACTTATTATTTATGGAGGATTATTACATGTCAACACCAGACAACTTTACTAACACACTACCTGTAGGTTCTCTTGGAATTATTGCTCTTGAAAGCAGCAAAGAAATGGGACGTAAGGTTGATAACTACCTTACTGAATGGAGAGCTGAAAGAGAACATGAACACAAAGGTACGATTGCTTTTGCAGGTTATCAGAAAGATTCTTTCCTTATCAATGCTTCCTGTCCACGTTTCGGTTCCGGTGAAGCCAAAGGTATTATCAAGGAATCTGTTCGTGGTTCTGACCTCTATCTTTTAGTAGACGTATGTAACCACAGTCTTACTTATTCTGTATGTGGCAAGACAAATCACATGTCTCCGGATGACCACTACCAGGATTTGAAGAGACTTATCGCAGCTGTAGGTGGTAAAGCCCGCCGTATCACTG
>CAZRLE010000156.1:0-4798 GCA_964600705.1 uncultured Lachnoclostridium sp.
AAATCTTTCTATGCCTCTGTGGAGTGTGTAGAAAGAGGTCTTGACCCGTTAACAACCAATCTGGTAGTAGCCGATGCAAGCAGGACAGAGAAGACGATTTGCCTCGCTGTATCGCCTTCTCTAAAGAAGTTTGGAATTCCGGGAAGACCAAGATTATTTGAAGTAGTACAGAAAGTACGAGAAGTAAATGCAGAAAGAAAGATAAAGGTGCCAGGAAGGAAGTTAGTAGGCACATCCTTTGATGCGGTAGAACTTGCAAAGAATCCGCTCTTGGAAGTTGACTATATTGCAGCAGTTCCAAGAATGTCTTATTACATGGAATATAGTACAAGGATTTTTGAGATTTATCTGCGCTACATCGCACCGGAAGATATGCATGTATATTCTATTGATGAAGTATTTATGGATGCCACAGCTTACCTTAATACCTATAAGATGACAGCCCATGAGCTTACACACAAGATGCTTCAGGATGTGCTGCGTGAAACTGGAGTGACAGCCACAGCAGGGATAGGAACCAATCTGTACCTGTGCAAGGTGGCTATGGATATTGTAGCGAAGAGGATGCCGGCAGACAAAGACGGAGTAAGAATTGCAGAGCTTGATGAGATTTCATATCGGAGACTTTTATGGAATCATGCACCACTTACGGATTTTTGGAGAGTAGGACCGGGGTATGCTAAGAAGCTTATGGCAAATGGTCTGTATACCATGGGAGATATTGCGCGATGCTCTATTGGAGAGTCAAGTGATTATTACAATGAGGCATTATTATATAAGCTATTTGGAGTTAATGCAGAATTATTAATTGACCATGCGTGGGGGTGGGAGCCTACCACCATTGCAGAGATTAAAGCCTATAAGCCTCAGAAGAACAGCCTGGGTTCCGGTCAGGTTCTTCAATGTGCTTACACAGCCAAGAAGGCAAAGCTTATTGTGAAAGAAATGACCGATTTGCTGGTGTTGGATCTGGTAGCCAAAGGACTTGTGACAGACCAAATCGTCCTGACCATAGGCTATGATATTGAGAACTTAACAGACCCTGTAATCAGAAATAAGTATCATGGAGAAGTGACAATCGACCATTATGGAAGAAAAGTACCAAAACATGCCCATGGTACAGCCAATCTGCCTTGCCAGACCTCCTCTACCAAAATAATTATGAAAGCTGTTGAAGAACTATATGACCGCATCATCAATTGGGATTTGCTTGTGCGAAGAGTCAACGTGGTGGCAGCAAGAGTTATGCCGGAAAGTGAAGTAGTGGAGAAAGAGAGCTTTGAGCAGCTTAATTTGTTCACTAATTATGCCGAGCTGGAAAGAAAAAAAGAGCAGGAAAAGAAAGAACTTGAAAAAGAAAGAAGATTACAGCACGCAATTTTGAAGATTCAAAGAAGATATGGTAAAAATGCACTGCTTAAAGGAATGAACCTTGTGGACGGTGCCATGACCATGGAACGAAACGGCCAGATAGGAGGGCATAAGGCATGAGAGGATACTATAAAGACAAGCATAAGTATGATGATATGCTCGAATTACCACACCACCAGTCAACCAAACGTCCTCACATGCCCCTTTATGACAGGGCAGCCCAGTTTGCACCATTTGCAGCACTTACCGGTTATGGGGAGGCAATAGAGGAGACCGTGAGGGAAGTGGAGGAGAAGATATTTCATGGATAAAAATGCGTAATCTCCATAAAGAACAATTGAAATTGTTACTGGTGAAGTGATATGCTAGAATATGACTTTTAGGTTTAATGAAATTTATTTTGTTGTGATTTATTTATCAATGTAGTAAAATAGATTCAAAAGAGGGAAATTTTGGAAAACATTCAATTTATGAAAGGGGAAAATGTTATGACAGAAAAACAAATTAGAAATGCAGATTCAAAGGTATACCCTACATTGATGGTTGTGATTCTTGGCATCTTTGCCAACATGCTTGGGATGGTGTATATGGGGAATGGAGATACATCTACTGTGGCAATCATTGCTGCCAGTGTTTTGGGTGGAATGTTAACATCGCTTATTTACTTTAAAAGCAGAGGAAACGAAAGCTGTGGTATGTGGATGACTACACTGGCAACCATCGTCTGGATTGTAATGGTTCTCAATGTAGAGGCACCTTATTTTTATATGCTTGCAGTTGCCTTGATAGTCGCACAGTCCGCGTATCTGAATAAAGCGAGATTACTTGCTACTGCATTGTTAGTAGTTCCAATCTTTACAGGAAAGCATTTCTATCTGGCATTTCAGGGTGGTGAGTCCACAACGGAAGCAGGAACATCAGTGGTTCTTTTGATATTGATTATTGTTGCAATTTACAATAACACCAAATTGTCTATTGCTTTAAATGAAGATAATATGGCTACAGTGAAACGAGTATCTGAAGAACTTGTAACACATTTTGACGAAGCAAATGGCTACGTTGCAACATTAGATAAAGCACTTGATACCAGTAGTATCACTATGGAGGACATCGCTGTAAATATTGAAAGTACAGCCCATGAGCTTCAGAATCAATCCCAGATGTGTATGGATATTGAACATAGTACCCTTAATGCAAAAGCTCAGACAGAAGCCATGGTAGAAGCTTCAGGAAAGACGTTGAAAGATGTAAGTCTTGGCGCAGAGGCAATGGATAAATTACATAACCATGCACAGGTAGTAGAACAGGATAATAAAGAAACAGTAGAATATGTAGCAGCATTAAACGAAAGAACAGCTAGTGTGAGAGCAATCTTAGATTCGATTAATGACATTTCCACTCATACACATTTGCTGTCAATGAATGCATCCATTGAGGCAGCAAGAGCAGGAGAAGCAGGACGAGGTTTTGCAGTGGTTGCAGGTGAAATTCGTTCTTTATCCGTACAGACAAAGGCAGAAACAGAAAATATCGCAAAAATTCTAGCAGAGTTAAGTGAAGACGTAGAACGGGTAACAGCAAGCATTAACCATTCTGTAGAAACAGTCGGACAGCAGAACACCCTTATCGAAGAAACAAAAGGCAGATTCGATGAAATTAACACAGGCGTAAAACAGTTAATCAGTAGCATAAATGATTTTAGAAACATCGTAAACCACATTGCCGATTCAACAACACAGATTGCCAATACAGTTACAGATTTGTCAGCTAACAGCGAAGAAGTGGCAGCAGCCTCTAATGGAGGAACTAACATCATGATGAAGGCCGTAGATGACATGAATCAGGTGAAAGTCGCACTGAATGATATCTATAATCTGGCACAAAATCTGCATGATGAGTATACGGTGGCAGAGACGGCAATGGCAACGACGAAGAAAGGGAAGAAGTAAAAAGTAATGCAATAGAATTAAGATAGAGGTGAAATACTATGAATACACAGCTAGTAAGAGAAAAACAGGATCTTACTTATTTGTCTTGGTCTGTTTATCGCAATTCTTCAGGAACGGCAGGTTCCTTTTTGAAAAGTGAGATATTAAAGAGAAATTGGCACTAAAAACAGGCTGTGTGTGATTAGAATGGGCGATTTCTATGACAAGCGATTTCGAGTTAGACCAAAAGATAATATGGCAACCTATGATAGAAGGTATTTGATGGATGTGGTGGATGAGATATTTAGAACTATTGAAGAGAGAAATGTTTAGAAAGGATAATAGGAGGAATCTGAAATGTTAGTTTTAGTATACAGAAAATGCAGTACGTGCCAGAAGGCGTTAAAGTGGTTAGAAGAGAACAAGATAGAATTTGAGGAACGTGCAATAGTAGACAATAATCCAACATATGAGGAATTAAAAACATGGTATCAAATGAGCGGATTGCCATTGAAGAAATTTTTCAATACAAGTGGACTTTTGTATAAAGAGCAGAGGCTAAAGGATAAACTGCCAACCATGACAGAAGATGAACAGTTGAAGCTTCTGGCTACCAATGGGAAGCTGGTAAAACGACCACTGGTGGTGGGAGAGGATTTTGTGCTGACAGGGTTTAAGGAGAAAGAGTGGGGAGAGAAGATGTTAGGGTAAGGATATATAATATAAATGTCACGGCAACAATGTGCTTTTTTAGAAGGATCCAGTAAATTCAAGGGTTGCGGAGAAAAAGATTTGAATTTTTAAGCTAAATTTAAGCCAAAAATTTAGGGATTTGGAGCTGTGACATGGCGGAAGATGTGGAAGAAATGAATAGCATTTCGGTGGTGAATGGTTGTTACTGCCGGAGTGCTATTTTTGTTTAAAGTCGGGCGAAAAGTCAACATTTCGAGCGAAATATCAAAGTTTCGAGCAAAAAGTCAAATGCTTTTCGCAAAATATCAAAGGCATTCCGCAGGATGTCAAAGTTAATTGGACAATTCGCGGAAAAGAAACGGTATATTGCGGAAGAATATCATGGGATAGTTACATTGTTCGGAACAATAGGAAGATATCATGTCTTTGGAAATAAAATCATGAGTGAACCGTAAAAAAAATACGGATGCACTTGCAAAAAGTTGCGGATAATAATATAATAGAATCAAAGAAAGGATGGGATTGCCATGTTAAAGAAATTTAGTGTAGAGAATTTTAAAGGATTTAAGGATAAAATTACATTTGATATTGGGACTCCAAACAACTACAGTTTTAATTCAGAGATTATTGAAAATGGATGTGTGACAAAAGGAATTGTATACGGAATCAATAGTTGCGGTAAATCAAATCTGGGATTGGCTATTTTTGATATTATTATCCATTTAACAGAAAAGAATAAGCTTTTAAGAAGTTATGATTTATATTTAAATATGAGTGGAAGAAAATCTTTTGCAGAATTCGAATAT
>CAZRLE010000157.1:0-4755 GCA_964600705.1 uncultured Lachnoclostridium sp.
TTTCTACTCTAATGATATCGCCTTCGGCTACTTTGTACTGTTTACCACCTGTTGCAATAATTGCGTACATATGGCACCTCCTATTATCATTACTCGCCAGCTATGGTGTTGTCGTTGGACGCCTTTGTCCTTTCGGTCAAAAACCCCTTCTGGACAAACTTATACCTCGCTGTGCGGCACACATCAACAATTTAAACATATTAGAACAATTTTGTCAAGCAGTATTTTTAAGTTTTTTCCATATTTTGTGCCTATTTTTCTATTTTCGTCATTTCGACCACAAATCCTATTATAAACACTGCTTTTCTATTCATTTTTATCAGAACTTTTTTGCTTATTTCTGCTCTTCCTTCACAAACGCTTCCAAAGCAACGATAATCTCATTGCGTTCGCCAACAGCTGTTAAGTCTTCTCCATCCACATAAGAACCGATGGAATCCGCTGTATTTTCTCCCCAAACAACTACGTTATTAAGGATACTTGCAGTCTTAAGACCACGGATTCTTCCAATTGTAAACAATGCAGAAGTTTCCATATCAGAACCAATAACACCCTGTTTACTCCAATACGCACTAATTTCATCTTCATTATCAATATAGAAACCATCATGACTTCTTGCAAGACCTACATGATATGGCATATTATTCTCTTTTGCTGCTTCAATACAATCAAATAAGAGGTCTGTATCTGGCACTGCAGGATACTGTGTTCCAACATACGTTCTGGAAGCTCCATCGTCACGAACGGCACCATTAACGATAACTAAATCACCCAGCCTGATGCCTTCTTTTAAAGCACCACAGGAACCAATACGAATAGCATGGGTAATACCAATTTGTTTTAATTCTTCCACTGCAATACCGGTAGAAGCTCCACCCATACCGGTAGACATAGCAAGAACTTTTACACCTTTATAAGTACCACAAACCTTTTTATATTCTCTGTTAAAGCCTAAATCTTCTACATTTTCCAAATGCTTTGCAATACGGTCTACTCTGGCCGGATCGCCTGGTAAAATTGCATATTTAATACCTAAAGTTTCATCTAACTGAATATGTGGCTGTAACATGCTTTTATCTCCCTTCTATAAGATGTGTTGTTGCAGGAACTGTAGCTACACATCTAAAATTTTTATATTATCTGCTCTTACTGCATAGCGTCAATTTTTTCATGAAGCTCTTTTCTAACTTCCTCTGTTACAAATGCTGCATCAGCCGAATTATGAAGCATCTTAATAATATCTTCTTTACTGAAGCCCATTTCCTTTAAGCAATGGTCATACTCAATATCCAAATCTATACCGGATAAAATCATATTATCTGTATTGATAGTCACTCTCATCCCCATGTCTAATAACTGCTTCACAGGATGTTCTTCATAAGAAGGCTGTGTCTGACACTGAATATTGCTGGTTGGGCATACTTCTAAAGTAACACCGTCTTTAATCGCACGTTCACATAATGCTTTGTCATCAAAGATATGATGTCCATGACCGATACGTTTTGTACCAAAATTAAGAGCATCTAAAACGGTATCAGGTCCTTGGCTGTCACCTGCATGACAGGTAAATGGGATATTCAGTTCATTTGCTCTGTCAAAAATTGGTGCAAAGTTCTTTAACGGAACAATTCCTTCCGCACCAGCAAGGTCAAGACCTACTACACCTTTTCCAAGGAATTCCTTAACCAATTCTACTGTTTCCATATTAGCTGCTTCATTTACCTTATTGTCACCTACACACATAGTACACAATAAGATTCCTGTCTTAATACTTGGAAATGCCTTGTCTGCTTTTGCTTTCCCATCTAAAACTGCCTCAATGGCATCTTTCTGATTTAATCCTTCCCTTACATGAAGCTGTGGTGCAAAACGGATTTCCGCATAAATAAGCCCCTGTCCTGCCAATAATTCTACTAATTCATAAGTAACACGACTTAAGCTTTCTTTATCTTGTAACAGCTGTAATGGCATTTCAAAACGTGCCAGATATTCGTTTACACTACGACAGTCTGCTGATACAACAAGAAAATGACGAAATTCTTCCAATGTATCTGCCGGTAACTGAATTCCTTTTTTATTTGCTAAATCCCACGCTGTTTCTGGAAGCATGGAACCATCTAAATGTAAATGTAAATCAATTTTTCCATATGGATAAGCCATCTTTATACCCTCTATTCTCTATTAGTAGTCGATGCATTTCTTATTTTATAACACAAACTTTCCTACAAAGTAAAAGCTGCCTGCCTATTTCAAATCAGTGCAGGCAGCCTATTTTTTATTGTTTAGTAAGAAAATAAAGCTTCCTTCATAATCTTAAGCATTGCATCCCTGTCAATATCTAACACAACAACCGCATTCTTCTTTTCAAACTTATGATCACTGAAAAGGTCAGTTACTGTCTTTCCAAGTGTCAGTTCAGACTGTGTTTCTACATAAACACCCGCTTCTTGAGCTTTGAAAATTTCAGGATGCGCAATGTAGAGCAGTGGGCAGGAATCATGCATACTGATACCTGGTAAACCAAATCCAAGACAAGCATGTAATGCTCTCTGTGTACTGTCTCTAAAGAACTTTGTAACTGGTGTATTATGTGCACCAACTTCTTCTACTTCTGCTTCAGTAAAGAATGCTTTTAAAGTTACATCTAAGCCACACATAACTACCTGAATACCGGAACGGAATACAGCCTGAGCCGCATGTGGGTCTGTGTAAATATTAAATTCTGCACATGGAGTACAGTTACCACCTACTGCAGCCCCACCCATAATAAGAATTCTCTTGATTAACTTTTTAAGTTCAGGATATTTGCTAAGTGCAGTTGCAATATTGGTCATAGGACCAACCGCTACTACTTCTAATTCACCATTCTGTTCTTTAGCAACACGATATAAGGCATCCCATGCTAATTCCTTTTCTGGTTCATAGCTTGGATCTGGTAATACAGCTCCACCAAGACCATCTTCACCATGGAATAAAGAAGCGGATTCATAAGGTTTAATCCAAGGCTTTGTTGCACCCGGATATACCGGATATTTCTTGCCCATAAGGTCGCATACCTTAATTGTATTTATTGTAGTTTTATCAACCGTAACATTTCCAGATAATGTGCTGATACCAAGAAGGTCAATTTCTTCTAAATAGTTTGCAAGAATAATGGCCGCTGCATCATCAACACCAGTATCGCAATCAAACCAAACAGGTACTTTACTCATATTTGTATCCTCCAATTAATTATATGTTTTTACCGCCTCTACCATCATGTCTACAAATCCCTGACGGTCAATTCCCATAGCTACGTGAACATTTGGTTTCTGTCCGCCCAAACCAAACATATCTGCTACTGTAGTTCCTCTGCAGTATTCACCCTTTGTTTCAATCTGGATAAACATATCCTGCAACATAAGTAATTCTGGACGAATTAATGCTGTAATCGCTACAGCATCATGTACTGGAGCACCTTCATATCCAATGTTACGATGGAATTCATAGAAGAATTCAAGCCATTCTGCTACTACCTTAGCAACCGGATTACCTACTTCACGGATTCGTTCAAAGTCTTCTGGGAAAATAAGCGCTTTTTCGGTAACATCCAAGCCTGCCATATAAATTTCAACACCTGAACGATATACAATATCGGCTGCTTCAGGGTCTACTAAAATATTAAATTCTGCCGCAGGAGTCCAGTTACCATGAGTAACACCACCACCCATAAGGCTGATACAACGAATCTTTTCTACTAATTCAGGATGTGCAAGTAAAAGGGCTGCTGTATTGGACAATGGACCTGTAGATACAATTGCAACTGGTTCTTCACTTTCACGAAGTACCTTTGCCATTAATTCAACAGAGGTAAGTTCACTTAATTCCATAGATGGTTCAGGAAGTACCGGACCATCTAAGCCAGACTGACCATGAACAGAAGCTGCTGTCATTACATTAGAACATAATGGTGATGGTTTGCCTTTTGCAATTGGTGCATCAATTCCTAATAAAGTACAGATTCGCTGTGCATTATAAGTTGTTTTTTCAATTGTCTGGTTACCACAAACGGAAACTACTGCTTTGATATCAAGAATATCACTTGATTTTGCAAGCATCCAAGCCATTGCATCATCATGTCCCGGATCCCCATCCAGAATTACAGGAATTTTATTTTCCATAAATACGTCCTCCAAAATTAATATTTTCTAATCATTATTACTAGAACCGTCACAAAATGGACGGTTCTAGCCAGATAAATATATTACTCTCCTACATTGGCTTCATGTCCCTTAGCTTCTTTACGACGTTTGTTAAGAGCAAAAATAACAAGACCAATAATTGTTACAATATAAGGAATTGGAGATGCAAGGTTAGAATCAAGACCGATAGCAGAGAACTTGATACCAAGTGCCTGTGCAAAACCGAAGACGATTGCTGCAAACATACAACCAAAAGGTTCTCCATTACCCATTGCCTGTGCAGCAAGAGCAATGAAACCACGACCAGCAACCATATCCTGAGACCATCCCATTGCGTAGGACATAGACATAAATGCCCCACCAAAACCAGCCATTAAACCTGAAAGTGCCATCGCTGTATAACGAATCTTCATTACACTAACACCTACGGATGCAGCTGCATTAGGATTTTCACCTACGGAACGAATATTTAATCCAAGTGGTGTCTTATAAAGCATTACCCATGTAATCCAAACAAGGAAGAATGCAATGTAAGTTAACAGAGAATGTCCTGAAATAACCTGTCCAATTACAG